>NZ_JBTHHJ010000005.1:0-56139 GCF_054353855.1 Mycoplasma sp. 4423 | reverse complement strand
TAGACTACGAGGTTGATAGGATGGAAGTGTAAGTGTAGTAATACATTCAGCTGACCATTACTAATAAATTGATAGGTTTAAAAGTAAATGTATTCAAGACATTTTAATGAATTATAATTACTATTCAGTTTTCAAAGGACTATACCTAAGGGGCATTTTTTTAACTTGTGTAAGAACACAACCTAAAAAATATCAGTAAAAAGCAATAAATTGCCTATTTTTATAGTAAAATTTATGAATAAATAATTCATAATAAGAGAAATTGTGAGGTAAATTAAATATGGTTGTGGATAACTTGCTACACACACACACACATCTACTATTAATATAGCTGTTAATTTTAATAGTAAGCTTTCGTATGGCGATTTAAGAATTCAAGCAGGACATATTTCTGAAAAACAAAAAGAGAAAACCCTGGAGAAGTTTCTTCAAGAAACATTTCGAAGGAATTTAAATTACTTGAATTCTAATGATATAAATCAGTATATTAATTATCTTAATGGAGTATTTAAGAATATAGATAATTATAACTTGGAAGTAATAAATCTTGATTTGCTATCAAGCAAAAAGAAGTTAGAAAAGGTTTTGTTAAATAATGATTGGAACGATTTAAAAACAGGTGGACCGTTGGTTTCAACTGTAGTTTTTATTGTAAAGCTAAAGGATTCCTATATTAAAGAAAATAAGATTGACAGATTTAATAGCATTTGTCTTTTTACTAAATTAAAGAAACTGGAGAGTATTAAAGATTTATATTTTGAATTAAGTAGAATAGAGTTTTTGGACTTATCATTAGAAAAAGAATATCAAAATATTTCTAATCTTTGCATTCAGCTTATAAATATTAAATACGAAGAAAATTATTTTAGAATATACAATACTCTAAAAGAGAATCATAAAATAAGAAACATAATTCTTGAAAAAAGTAGTGAATTAATGTGAACAAAAAATACAAAAACTGAAAATGGATTAAAACTAAGGAATTCATTGGATTTTTTAATTTCTTTCCATATCTTTAATAAAGAAAGTGATAAAAAGACATACTCATATCCTGTTTTAAAATTCAAAGACAGAAGAGTTGATAATATAAATACATATCATAAGTATTGATGCTTGGTGAGCAGAGATAATAAAAAAGAAAAACTTGTTTCCGGTAAGAATATCAGTATATTTGCTGAAAATGATTATGATGATAAATATGAATTTACAAACAAAAACGAAAATGATGTTGATAAAACCGAGTATATAAAAAGTAAGTTAAATTCATTTATAAAATCATCAAATGAATCAATAAATATGCTTACACATCAGAATCAAAATCTGACAAATGAAATTAATGAAAAAGAAAAAGAGAAGAAACAATCTGAAAAACATAAACAAGATTTACAACAACAAATAAGCAATTTTAATAATAAAATTAATGAAGTATCAAATCAAATAAAAGAAATTAAAAAAATTAAAGAACAATCATGAGAAGATGATTATGATGTTGATAATTATAAAGATAAAATAAATTACTTAAATAATGAAAAATTATTACTAGTGAAGAAGATAAAAAAGATCAATGTAGAACTCAAAAATATAAGTGAAAATATAAGGATATCAAACACCAAATTATCTGATATACGAACTTTAATTAAATCAAATAAAGAAAGTATAGAAAAAGAAGAAAAAAAAGTAAAATATATTGAAAAACTAATAGCAGATAAGTTTTTTAAGATATATAAAATTATAGAGACTGAACTGAAGATAAAAAAAGACACAAAATCTGAGTCAATAGAGAATATAAATATAAAATCAATTAATGATTCTGAACACTCTCTATTAAATATAAAAGATCTTTTTAATAGCAATCATTATTATTTGTCGGATAAAGATGAAGGTTTAGTAATTAAATATAGAAGATTTTATAATTCGTTAAAAAACTTTAGTGATGGGATGTACAGAAATCCTTATTTAGCAAAATCAGTAGAAGAACCAAATTTCTTTCAGGTGAACATACCAGCAAATTTTAAAATAAACAGTCAGATAGCATTGAATTTAAATCAAAAACAAGAAGAATCAGTTAAAAAAGCACTAAATTCATCAAGTATTTCATACATTCAAGGACCGCCTGGGACTGGAAAAACACAGACTATTTGTGCAATTATAGAGCATGTAGTAAATGAAAATAAAAAGAACTGTTTAATAATGTCATCAACACATGAAGCAATTAATAATGCACTTGATCGCTTGTATGAAATTAATAAAAAGAATCCCAATTTTATATATTTTAAGTTATTAAGACGAGAAGATATAGATTACAGTAATCCTGAAATTCTAGAAAATGAAAAATTCAGCGATAAAGCGATGTTAAAGAATTTTACAAGTTCTTTATTCAATAATTTAATTACTGAAAAAAAGAATTTTCAACCTTTTTTAAATTGGTATAAAGATAATAAAGAAGAAAATTTACTAAAATATATTGATATAAAATTAAGTGTTGAATATTTAGAATCAAATAAAGACAAAGCACCAGATTTATATTTAAAAATAACTCAACACACAAAAGATGAAGTTATGAAAATAACTTTATCCCCTTATAAAGAAACTATAGATTATGACATATTGCACCAGATATTAGATTTTACAATCAAAACTAACCATGAATATAAAGGATTTGAAGAAAATAAATATTTTCAACAATTTAAAAATGTAGCAAGTAAATCACAAATTAGATTAGTCGAATTTTGAAATCTTGATGATATTCTAAAGAAAACACAAGCTCAAATCCAGGATAAATGAAGTATATATTTTGATAAAATGAAAAATTATTATGCTGATAAATCAAACAACAGTATTGATGATATTAAAAATTTTGCTAGGAAAGCATTTGATGCAGATTTAATCAATGTTATAGGAATGACTACATCAGCCAGACAAGAAATATCGATTTTTAATGATAGCGATAATTCTAAAAGGTTATTTATAGATTATCCTATATATTTTCAAATTCTTGATGAAGTATCAAAATCAACAACATTAGAAGTGATTAATAGTATTTTAATGGCTAATAAGGTAGCATTAGTTGGAGATTATCGGCAACTGCCACCTAATGTTGAATTAACTGAAAACCTAAATGACAAAAAACTTAATCAATATGGAGAATCAGATAAAGGAATTTTGGATAATTGATGAAATTGGTTGAAACTTCAAAATAGCTCAAAATGACCAGCAACAGAAGAGTTTTGAAATAATCTTAAAAAGGAACTGGAATTTCCTTTCTTTAAAGAACATGCATTGCAAATAAAAAGAAGATATAATAATCATTCACCATATTCATTTTTAAAAACTCAACACCGTTTTGCTACCGAGATAATGAATATAGTTAACTTTGTTTATGATCATGATGAAAAACTCGAGATGCCGAGCATTTATCAAAGTCACGAATTTATTAATTATAATTTAAAAACGAATCAGAATAATAATTTTAATCATCATTTTAACATAGTTGATTCCACACATTATTCGACAGATTTTATGAAATTTCTTTCTTTAAATTCAGAACATTCAGAAAAAAACAAAATAATTAATGCTCTTAGCAATCTTTCTTACACTGCTGATCAAAAATCTTCTATGTTTAAAAACAAAGAATACAACGGAAGAATCAATGAATATAATGCATATATTATTATAAAAATACTTCATAATTTATTTAAAAATAACAATATAAACTCCAACCAAATTGGTGTAATTTGTATGAACCGTGATCAGAGTAATGTTGTTAGAAGCTTCATCAAAGAATACTCGCATATAAAGGCACTAAAAAATATCAAAGTAGATACAGTAGATAACTTTCAAGGTCGCGAAAAAGATATTGTTATAGTAGATTTAATCAGAGCACAAAATAGTTTCGATGAGAACGGTTTCGTTAGTCTTAATACCAGAAATTATGATTTTTATAAAAAAATAGAACGTTTAAATGTTGCAGTTTCGCGCACAAAGGATAAATTAATTTTAGTTGGTGCATTCCGAAAACCTCTTAATGATATTGTTTCAGAAATAGATCTACCTACAGGAAGTAAATTCGAAAGCATTATCAGAAAATGATATGATGAAGCATCAAGCAAAGGAGCAATTGTTAATTATGATGAAGAACAATTCAATGAAGATTAAGATTAATGTTCCATATTTAGAATTAAAAATATTTAAAAAATACAGAAAACTCATTGATATGGATGAACTAAGTGCGATTTTTGTAGGAATTATTAAGTATTTAGAAAACCCAGACTTTCGAAGTAATTACGAAATTAAATCTACTGATTTATTTAAAGATGTTATTACAAAAGTATTAAATATTTGACAAAGATCATTTGTTTTAATAGAAGAAAAAATAGATAATTTATTTATAAATAATGTTTTATATACACTCACTAATGAATATAATAAAGGAGATTGAAAGAATTTGAGATTTCATTCTATTAAGATAAATAAAAAAATATTAGAATATTTTAATAATGATGAGTATAAAACACTTGAAGAACAAGAAAAGATAGTAAAAAATATAATTTATGTTAATTTAATAAATAAAGAACGCAGAATAGCTGTAAAGAAAACAGATATTAATTGAAAACCTAACTTTTCTGATTCAAATGATTTAAATAACATAATTAAACTGGCGAAAATATAAAAACAAACGATGATAATGTTTCGCAATGGAAAGAATATAAATCAGGTGGATATGATGATAATAAGGATTATGTCTTTATTTCACATCAATTAGAGAAAGTTAATGTTCTTATAGAAGAAAATTGTGAATTTGAAGTAGATAATAACAAAATTAAATGAAACAAGACAAATTTTATATATTCATATAATCAATATATTCCTTAATTTTCATATATACTTAGACAAAAACTTCAAGAAAAATTTAATGAAGTTTTTGATGGGAGTGATTTTCAAGGGAATTTTTATCAAAAGGATAAAGAAGATCTAAAATATTCATTAGAAGAAAATCAAAACTTGATAGATAAATGTAATGAACAAAAGAGTTGAATCTGACCCATTTCAATTAAAATTATATATGCTGAAAATAAGCATTGACAAGTCTTTAAAGCACCAATAAAACTGCAATATTACCTTAATAACAATTTGGGAAATCCAAAAACTGACTTTGTTAATACCTATCAGTTATATAAAGAAGAAATAGATTTAAAACAGTGGATTAAAAGTGAGTTTTCAAAAGAAAACACACAGGATATAAATCATCAGATAAAAGATGCTAAGGTTCTGGAATATGTTATGGAAATTATTGATTATAATTTCACAGTTAATTATTTTTATAATTTCTTTGTTAAAAATAAAGAACAAATATTAAATCATAAAATAACAGATATAAATAAATTAATGTATTTATACACAGAAAAATTAATTGAATATGATGAATTAATTAAATATTTAAAGAAGCAAAAAAATAACATTTATAAGAATATAGATAACGGTGAATTTATAAAATTAGTATCATCAAAATATAAATATGATATAACAAATTCAACATTGCTAAACATTTTCTATGAGACATTTCCTTGGTTTTATATAATGGCGAAGTGTATTTTGACAACTGAATACCTGAAATAAATATTAAAAAAGCATTTGAGATTCTTAATTTATTGCTACTAAAATACAAATCAATGACAAAGAGCGAATTAGAATCACAATTAAATAAATTAACTGCAATAAATTACAGTCCTTTAAAAAGTCCATATATATCAAATAATATAAATAAAATTAAAATTTATCTAAAAGATGCTCCAACAATGTCTGAAGAAACATTTTTAGGCAGAACAGCAAAACTAAGACAAAGTTTAGAAACCTTAGTAAATTCAACAAAAAATGTTTCTAAATTATTAAAAGAAAAAGGATATCCTAATTTTTCCAAAACATATGAATGAACTTCTGAGCAAATACATAACAAAGAAAAAGAAAATTTTAGTTTTAATTTAACAAAAGAGAAGCAATTGTTAAGATTTGAATCAGAATTTGATAACAGTAAAAAAGGAGAAAAATAATGTCACATGCTGCAGTAATTACTCATAGCATCTGCATTGATGCAGAAAAACAAGAGTTAAATAAAATTAATGATGAAGTTACAGAACTTTATAACAATGCTTCATCTGAATTATTTCAAGAACAATGTAAAGAAATTTTAGAATCAGTAGCTGCAAGTTTAAATACGCTCGAGTCGTTTTCAGAGACAAGACAAATATATGAAAATCAAGTTACTGCTAGAGAAACAGAATTTCAATACCAAAAACACAGAATTTTTAAACAACTAGAAAATCTTAAATTAAATTTAAACTATATCGATGATATTTTTGCTCAAATTAAACAAGATGAAAGTGAAATAAATCGACTAATTTTAAAAGAAGGTTATATTGCAAACATCGCTATAGAAGAACTAAAAGAAACTGGTACAGTTATTACAACGAATGCACTGCAAGCCAAAATTTCTCAGATAAGAAATAAAGAGATTACTAAGCAAACATTGGATAAAACTAAAAGACATATTGAGAACTTAATTGAAGAATCTACATTAGATATAAAGATAAAATTCAAATTACTTGATGAGCTAGATACAAAGACTTCTCCGCAAGAAATAAGTGATTTATTAGCAGTAATACAAGAGTTAAATTATCGTAATAATTTAACCCAAAGAAAAATAAATACCTATAAAGAAGTTTTAAAAGAAAACGGGTATCATTTAAAAGGTACACCAGATGTTATTACAATTACTGATGACAAAGGTGAATTGCGAGTTTCATTTGCATATGTTCTAAATTTTAAAAATAATAAAGATAATAGATTTAAAATTATTTTCAATCTAGATGACAGTGTACAATATGATATAGGGGATTATGAGAAACATATGTGTGTTACATTATCAGAAAAGATTCAGCAAGCAGTCTCTAAAAAAGGATATTTATACAAAGATATTAAAATACTTCGTAATATTATCAATGCAAAACCATTATTAAAAGCCATGCAGCAAACCATAAAATCTGGAGTAAAATAATGTATAATTCTTTAAAGAAATTAGCAATTAAACTGCAAGAAAAGAATCTTGTAGTTATCTCAGGTAATGTATATGATACATATTATTATAAAGATGAACATGATAATAAAAAAGAACATAATTTAGATCAACATATAATTAATTTGTTTGAATCGTTAGGTTATCTAAGGATAACTAAATTTAGTCCTGGATATGGTGAATTCCAATTATATCCAGAAGTTATCACTTCTGAATATGAAACAGATGAAGAAGAAAACAGTATCGATTTGTTGACATATATGAGAAGATTGCTTGAAAGCATTGTTGAATTTAACAAGAACAAAGTTTCTAAAAAAGCGAATCCAAATGTATATATTATTGATTTTTCAGATATATTAATTTCTAATACAGCAACGAATTCGCCTGAGTTAATTGAAGTTATTAGTGGAATATTATCAGTTATTTTAACTAACATTAAATCTGAAAAACTGATTAATAATGCAGATATTAATAAACAAAATAAAGTGATTTTTATAGCAAAAAATGAGCAAAATATCTTTAGTGAATTAGTTAAGGATAATCCTGAGGCTGCAGTAGTTCACATCAATAAACCAAATCAATACGAGCGATCATATATAATAGAAAACACATCTGAAAATTTCATTGTTTCTGATGTAAGTAAATTACAAGAAATAAAAAGCAAAGAGCACTCGCAGGCAGTAGGATTAACATCACAAAAAACATGCCGTGAAATAATGCAAATTGGTCGAGTTTGATGAACAGGAAGTAATAAATTCACATATACTGAAAAATATAACCTTATTCATTATAATAAAAAAGAATCAGAGTGACAGAAAATTAATCCTGTAAACCTCAAAAACTTTGAAATTGAGATAAGAAAAAGAGTATTAGGTCAAGATGGAGCAATTGCTAAAATAAAGCAAACATTAATTTCATCATTTATTGGTTTAAATGGTATCTTGCAATCGCAAAAGTTATCCAAACCAAAAGGAATTTTATTTTTTGCCGGACCCACAGGGACAGGTAAAACCGAAATATCAAAAGCATTAGCAGAATTTGTTTTTCACGATGAAAATAAATTGCTTCGTTTTGATATGTCAGAATATAATCATGAACATTCTGATCAAAGATTAATTGGTGCTCCACCAGGATATGTAGGATATGATTCAGGTGGAGAGTTAACTAATAAAGTGAAGGAAAATCCATTTTCTATTTTACTTTTCGATGAAATTGAAAAAGCACACCCGAAAATACTAGATAAATTCTTACAAATCTTAGAAGATGGTAGATTGACATCTTCTAAGGGAGAGTTAATAGACTTCTCGGAAACTTTTATTATTTTTACGTCCAACATTGGTGCAAATAAAGTATCTCCAGATGATTCAGTTATAAATGTTGAAAAGAATTTTAGAAAAGAAGTTGTAAATTATTTTAATAATCAACTACAAAGACCAGAATTATTAAATCGTATCGGCCATAGAAATATCATAGCATTTAACTTTATAACTGATGATAATATCATAAAACAAATAATTAAAATTAACCTTGTTAAACTACAAAAACAATTGAAGTCATTATATGAGTTAGAAATGAGAATAGCAGACTATGAAAATGTAATAAATGGTTTGTTAACCAAAACAAAAACAAAAATTGATAAAAAATTAGGGGCACGTGGAATTATTACAGGTTTAGATGAAATTTTAATTGATAAAGTTAGCGATTTTATTTTTGAAAACTTTACAAACATTCGAACAAGCAAACAAACAACATTAAATATAGAGTATAAAGAAGGTGAAATCTTTTTAAATTTGGAATAAATTTATTTTTTAACTGTGTCACAGTTAAAAAAGTTTTTAATATTTTATTAATTTGACTAATTGAGCAACTTTAGAAGTTATTTTATGATCAAAAGTATTAATATTATATTTGAGATGTTTAAGAACTTTTATATTATTGAAATTACCAAATCTGCTAATATGTACCAAAACTTTATATATATCTTGCTTTAGAATTTTTAAAAAATATTCTGCTTCTTTTTTATCATCAAATTGATAAAAACCCACAGATTGTGTAACATTAAAATTTGTAGTTATAAAAGGAAGGAAATAAGTAGAAAGCGGAACTATAATAAGATATTTATCAAAGATATCTTGTTTAATTTTTGCATATCTTATTTGTTTAATAGTATGAATTGTTGGATATTTAAATTCTTGATCTTGGTTATCACTAAGCAATATACTTTTAGTAAAGTTGTGTAAATCACAGCGATATTTAAATCCTGTAGGGTCTTTATGGATTAATAATTGAACTAAATCTAATGTTTCTTGTGATATGTATAAAGGTATAAATGGTAAACTTGGATAAATTACTACATTTTCTTGAATGTCTTTTTTAAGAAAACTATTATATACGGTGGTTTTATGATCAAAAATACCTTTTTGTCATACAAAAACACAAAAAGAAGAAGCGACTTTATTAAAATATCTTTTTACATCATTGTCAATCACAATAAAACTCCCATTTTTAAGAAGTTTTTTCAATGTAGTATTATGGTTGTTGAAAGACATTCAATTGTTCGGAGTTATAAAACATAAATATCCATTATCCTTTAATAAATCAATAGAATATTCAATAAATTTATTTGATAAACTTCTATTTTTGTTTCCTCCACCTGAATATGGTGGATTTGCTAATATTAAATCATATTTTATATTAAATTCATCATTTAAATCAAAAGCATCACCACATCTTAGATGTGGTGGATTCAATAATTCCTTGCAATTATCAACTCTTAACTCGCTTATTTCATTAAAATAAATATTATTAAGTTGTGTTTTTGTAGCACAATATGCACCAAAATTACCATTTCCAGAGCACGGATCAAGAATTTTTAAGTCTTTCCTGCTTCATAACTCATTTGGGATATAATTTATCATTTTTTCAACACACTCCATAGGAGTACAAATATCATCCCGAGATTTCATATGATTTTGATCTTCATTTAGTTTATTTAAGAACTCTTTTATTTTCTGGTATTCAAATTGATTGTTTACCTCTGTATTATTAATATTATTTTTTTTCATACTATTTCTTTCTAGTCATTTTGGATTGAATATTTGCTATTGGTTTTTGATGAAATTGATTTAAATATATGTTTAATAACCTATCTTCTACGAAAATGCTTGCAGGAGAAGCAACAAAAGCGAATTCACCATAATATTCTACTTGCAGTGGTTTTTGAGGTTGATATAGATATAATTTGAATTCTAACCTTGTGCTTACAAAGGATTGTAAAATCTTTATATTAGTTGTAGATGCAGTTCTTCAGTTAACAACAGTACCACAATTATAAGATTGCAATCTATATATAAATGGTGTTCTAGTTTGACCAAACTTAATAATATATTCATTATTATCTATATATGCTGTTATCATATAAACAACACCCACTTCGTTTTCGAAAATTTCTTTGCTTTTTCATTATGAAAATCAAAAGCTACTATTTTTTCATTATATCGTTTGTCATCCTTAATTATTAACGGTTTTGCTTTTAATTTACAAATAAATTGAAAATCTTTAATTCCTTCAAACTTGAAATCTGACAATTTAGGTTGAGTTATGACATCTTGATATAAAAGGGGGAGTCATTTTTGTTTTTCAAAGAAAACAAATTTTTCAATGCATTTATATAATCAACACCAATTTTTGATTCATATGTTAATTCATCTATTTTATTACAAAGTTGTTTTAGTTGCTCAATATCTCTCATTCATTATCCTTATATATAATATTCTATTATAAATTTTTAAAATAACTGATAAAAATTTTGGTTGTGAATTACCTTGTGACTAAAAATAAATTACAATATTAAACGAGACAAACATAAAGAATTCAGGAAGTTTTACATCCAATATGATAAAATTTTAATAAAAGGAAATAAAATGCAAATTAATAAAATTTACCACCTAGACTGTATCAATTTGTTCAAGCAAATGAAACAAAATCATATTAGTGTTGACTGCATTATTGCAGATCCACCTTATAATATAAGTCGTAAAAATAATTTTCATACTATTAATCGACAAGGAATTGACTTTGGTAATTGAGATAAAGATTTTGATCAAACACACTGAATTAAAGAAGTTAAAGTGCTTTTAAAACCTGGTGGTAGTATTTTGATATTTAATGATTGAAAAAACCTTGGAGCAATTGCTGAAGCACTAAATCAAAGCGGTTTAATTGTTAAGGATTTAATTCGTTGAATTAAACCTAATCCGATGCCCCGAAATATTAATAGAAGGTATATAACAGACTTTGAATTTATTATTTGAGCCGTTAAACCTGGAAAAAAATGAATTTTTAATTTTGATAATAACAAAGATTATCCATATAAAAAACCTGAATATAATTTTGCAGTTGAAAATTCTAAAACCGTAAGGATTCATCCGACTCAAAAACCAGAAAAACTAATTATGGAATTAATTAAAACACATACGAATAAAGGTGATTTGATTCTTGATCCTTTTATGGGTAGTGGAAGCACAGCAATAGCAGCAATAAAATTAGGAAGAAATTTTATTGGTAGTGAAATAAGCGATGACTATTTTAAAAAATCACAGAAAAGAATATTAAAAAATGCAAAATAAACATATACGTTCTCCGCTTAATCATTTAGGTAATAAATATCGTATTTTAGACATTATTTTTACTAATTTACCTAGTATGCAGGCAAGTACGAAATTTATTGATGTTTTTGGTGGTAGTTTTAATGTTGGTATAAATAGCCCATTTAAAAATGTTATTTATAATGAATATGATAAAGCACTTTTTGAAATATTAACATCTTTTTTATATACAGAATTTGACATAATAGACAAAAAAATCAACGAAAAACTAGAAGAATATCAACTAAGTTATAAAAAAAATTATAAAGAAAATAAAGAGAAGTATTTAGTTATAAGAAATGACTATAATGAAACTAAGGATATAATATTATTAATAATATTAGTATTTTTTAGTTTTAATTCAGAATTGCGCTTCAATAAAAAAGGTTTTTTTAATGTTCCAATAGGAAAAAGTGGTTATACCAAATATAGAAGAAGTAATTTAATAAAATTTATAGAATTATCCAAAACTAAATTAATTCAAACATATAATTTAGATTTTGAAGATTTAGTGCTTGATTTAATTTCAAAGTATAAAACAGATCAAATTATATTTTATTTTGATCCCCCATACCTTATTTCAAATGCTACATATAATAATAATTGAAGCATTGATGATGAAAAAAGGTTGATAAAAATCTTGCAAAAATTAAATGATAAAAAATATAAATTTATTTTATCTAACTTTATAAAAAATGGAGATGTTGAAAATAATATATTAAAAGAATTTTTAGAAAAAAATAAAAATTTTGTTATAAAAGAAGTTCCCACAAATTATAAAAGTAGCAATTATCAAAGAACCTCAAAAAATACAACGGAGATATTAGTAAAAAATTATGAAGCATAATGTCAAATTATGAAAGATAGGTGATACATCCTGGAGAAAAAATAATCAAATTGCTTTGTATAATTTTGTCATAGATTATATATATAAACAAAATATAATTTCTGATTTATTAGGCGAATATCAAAACTTTTGAAATGTTTGTGTAAAAGAAGGATTTAAACAAAAAAATACAAGTTATTTAGAAAAAGATATAAATTTACTGTTTAAGACTTTAAGAAACTTTAGCTTAATAAAAAAGAATGAAAAAAAAGAAAAAAATATAACACTTTTGAAAAATCGGGATGGTAGTTTTTTTTACAATATTCTTAGGGGAGCTAATGAAGATAGCGAAATTTTTAGATTATTAGATTTATTTGGACAATATTTTGGTATTTCATCAGACACCTTTATTTGAATCTGCTTATTTTTAAAATTTAATACAAAGGATATAAATGATAAATTTCAAAGTAAATACCCATTTCAAGAACTCTTTACTTCATTATGCAAAGAAAAATTTATGTCTAAATATGACTTAATAAATTTACATTTTGCTATTGAAGAACATCAAAGTGAAAAATGAAAGGAATTTAATTTTAGAAAGAAGATAAAAAATTGAAAATTTTATAATATTTTAAGTGAAAAAATTAAAGATAAAAATTATGATAAAGAATGAGAAATTAATTTTGAGAGAATTTTTTCATTAAAAAACTCAGAAAAAATTATAAAAATTTTAACTTTAATAGTAAAAAAAAGATTGCATCTTGAATGAAAAGTTCAAAATCAAAAACAAATTATTGATTTTTTTAAGAATATACCTTTTAATGAATTTAATGAACAAGTTAGTTATTATTCTGATATATTAACAGCAAAGGAGGAATATTTAAACCTAACTTTATATTGATTAGAAAACCTTGAAATTTTTACAATAGATTATAATGATAACGAAAAATATTTAACTTTTAGAAATGATGAGATAAGAAATTTTTTTAAATTTCTTATTCTTGAAGATAAACAAATACTTTTAAATAATTTGACTACAACATCGCTAGAAAACTTTGTTGAACAAATTTTAAAAATATTTAAAAACTATATTAATCAAACAAATATTCAAAAATATCAAAAAGCACTTATACCACCTTTTGATTTAGAAGAAGTAGTTAGCTTTATTAAAAATGGTATAAATATAAATACTTATCTACATAAGATAAAATTAGACCAATCTAAAGAAAAATGAGAACATTTAAATGGTATTTCTCGAGCAATTTTAACTGAATATTTTATTAATTTATATGTTTGATATATAACAAAAGAAAAATATTGATATGTTAATTTTCCAGAATTTCAAGACTTTGCTAACACATTACTAGATTATAATCTATATCCTAAAATGACAGCACCTGGTGGACAACCAGATGCATCTTTTGTTTCAAAAGAACTAAATATTATTGTAGAAACTACAATTTTAAATAACAAAAGTCAATTAATAAAAAATGAAATTGAACCTAATAAACGACATGCATTTGAAATATGGAAAAATAATAAAGTTAAAACAATAGTATTATTATTTAGCGAAACAATTTTCAAGAGTTTTTTGCAATATTTATATTTTGCTTTCGATGAAAGCAAAGATTTAATAAAAGAAAATAATACAAATTTATGGGTAAATACATCCAAAATGATTACTATAAAACCAATATTAATTCAAGAATATTTTCAAAACGTTAATAATTTCACTGACCATATAATAGAACTTTTAGAAAATATAGAAAAAACTAATAATCTTATTAAAGAACAAATTGTTAATAATGATAATTTTAATGATGATAATGTAACAGAATTAATGTTTATAGAAGCAATTACAAAATAAGGAGAAAAATGTTAAATATTGTTTTATACCAACCGGAAATATGTCCTAATACAGGAAATATTATCAGAACTTGTTATGCTATCGGGGCTAAATTGCATATTATTAAGCCGATATCCTTTGATTTGCACCCAAAATGACTCAGACGTTATGGTGCTGGTAGAATGCTTTCTGATATACCTCATGAAGTTCATTTTAGCTATAAAGATTTTGCTAAAAAATACACAGATAAAAAAATTTTTTATGTAACTAGATATGGTTTAAAAAGTTATACAGACATTGATTATAAAAGAGTTTATGATGAAGAAAATGAAGTTTGATTAATGTTTGGAAGAGAATCAACAGGCATTGATAAACATATTTTAGCATCACACTTGAACGATTGTGTTCGTATTCCGATGGTTTCAGCAATGCGTTCGATAAATTTAGCAAATAGTGTTTGTATTTTAGGTTTTGAAGTAATGCGACAACTTAATTTTCAAAATTTATCAAGATACGAAGTAGAAAAGGGAAAGGATTTTTTATTACAATTTCAAGATGTTAACAAGTAGGGCAAACGAGAAAATCAAGTTCTTAAAGAAATTACAGTTAAAAAAGTATCGTGAGAAAGAACAGAAATTTCTTATATATGGACAACATTTAATAGAAGAAGCATTAAAAAAAGATATAGTAATTGAAATATTTGAAACACCATCACAACAACTTTATCCCAAATCTACATTAATATCCGAATCCTTAATAGAATATTTATCAGAAACAAAATCCCCATCAAAATGCCTTGCATTATGTGATAAAAGTAAACTTAAAAATCAAAGATCAAATAAAATAGTGGCATTAAATAACTTACAAGACCCTGGAAATGTAGGAACAATAATAAGACTCGCTAAGTCATTTGATTTTGATACAGTTATTGTTGAAAATCTAGATGTATATTCGGATAAAGTAATTCGTTCAAGTCAGGGTGCAATATTTGATGTTAATGTTATCACTACAAATAATTTGTATCAATATTTAATAAGCATAAAAAATAACTTTTTTATCTATACTACAGCATTAAATAACAAAGCAGTGTCACTAAATAATGTTAATTTTAGAGAGAAAAACATCATAATAGTTTTTGGTAACGAAGGGCAAGGTACTTCAAATGAAATTCTGAAATTATCAAATCACAATATTTATATACCTATTTCTTTTGAAAGTTTAAATGTTGCAACTGCAGCAGCAATAATAATGAATAAAGTAAGGAACGGATAATGAAAATAAATGATATATTAAAAAAAATTTATGAAAAAATTGATGGTTCAACCGTAAATATCACCTTAGAAGGATATAGTCCTGAACAAGTAAATAAAATTTTTTCAGAAATTATTGACGAACTATTAATTGCAAGTAGTAAAATAGAGCAAAAAGATCAAGAAATAAATACATTAAATGATGAAATAAAAAAACTACAAAAGCAATTAAGCGAAAGTGATTATGAAAAGAATAGACTAACAAATAAGCTGAGTTTATATAAAAAGGACGAAAATGATCGAAAATAAAAATGAATTTGAACAACTAATCCAATGATATCCTGGACATATGGCAAAGGGTTTTAGACAAATAAAAGAAAATTCAAAATTGGCAGATATATTTATTGTTGTTTTAGATGCAAGATGTCCAATAAGTTCATATAATGAAGATTTTGATCAAATTTCACCACAAAAACCAAGACTTTTTATTATCACAAAAAGCGACTTAATGGATGTAAGCAAAAAACAACAAATACAAAAAAGATTTGCTAATGAACAACTTTTATGACTTGATTTGAGGAATAAGAGATCAAAAAATATAATTTTAAATAAACTAAAACAGATGAACAAGGAACGGATGGCAAAAGATAAAACCAAAGGAATTATTCAAACAAAAATTAAGTCTTTTGTTGTGGGAATACCTAATTGTGGAAAGAGTACATTGATTAATTTAGTTTCATCAAAAGCGACATTAAAAGTTGCTAATTTCCCTGGAGTTACCAGAGAACAAAAATGAGTAGTAAATAATGAATTTTTGTTTTTAGATACACCAGGGATATTATTACCAAGGTTTAATGATCAAGAAACAGCTGTTAAATTACTCACTATAGGTTCAATAAAATTAGAAAATTTCCCCATAGTGAGCGTTGCTAATAAAATATGAGCACTATTATCTAAATATTATCCACAAAAATTAATCGAAATAGGTATGCAACCACAAGAAGATGTTAGCAAAATTTATAATCTGTTTTATGATTATGCTCAAAAATTTAATATCTATAAAGAAAAAGGTAAAATTGATTTACCAAAAGCACAAAATCATTTTGTACAATGGGTAAAAAAATTAAAAGGTGTTACATTTGATTAATTTTGTCAAAGAATCATATTTTATAAAAAAATCTGAATTTATAGGATATGTATTTTCGATAAAATCTAAAAGACAAATACCAGAATATTTAGATTTTGTTAAAAACCAACACAAAAAAGCTCGTCATACAGTATATGCTTATATAACTTCGCAAAACGGTGTTCAATCAGCAGGTTATAACGATGATGGAGAACCAAAAAATACTGCTGGAAAACCTATTTATCAACTGTTACAGCTTATGAAGCTTGAAAATATTTTAGTTGTTGTTGTAAGATATTTTGGTGGTATAAAATTAGGTGCGGGTGGTTTAATTAGAGCATATAGACAAGCAAGCTTATTAGCAATAGATAAATTTAAGGAGAAAAAATGATTAAATTAACCAAACAAAGAGATGATTCTTTATTGTTAAAACCAGCATTCGAAGGAATGGATTTTCCTGATTATGTAGGTGAGAAAGAGTTTTGTGTAACTAACAATCATGCTACAAAAGAAGCATATGTATATATTAAGAAAGAAGATCAAAATATTTTTTCTTTAAAAGAGTGAATTAAAAACTTTGCAAGCAATTTAAATTTTGATTATCAAATTGATTTAGAGGCATTTGCATCACTTTTTAACAAAGAACAGTTACTTCGTTTATTTGTTTTTGGGATATATTTTGCAAAAGCAAAATTATTCCAAAAACACTATGAGCAAGAAGAAAAAGTTGAAAAAAACATCGGGATTTTAGATGTAGATTTAGATGAGAAAACATTTGAAATATTTAATAACTTCAAAATAGTTGCTAAAGCAGTTTCAGATGTCCGAAATCTACAAATTACACCAGAAAACTTCCTAAATTCTGAGCAATTAGCCGCACATATTGCAAGTGACTTTAGCGGAATAGAAAATTTAGAAGTTAAAATTTTAACTAAAAAAGAAATACAAGAACTAAATATGGGACTTATTTTATCCGTAAATCAAGGAAGCACCCACGAACCAAGAGTTGTTATTGTTAAATATTTAGCAAATCCAGAAAGCCGGGAAATCACATCTGTTGTAGGTAAAGGAATCACATTTGATACAGGTGGAGTTAATACAAAAGGATATCATATGAACGGAATGAAATATGATATGTCAGGTTCAGTTATAGTTGCATATGCTGTGAAAGCACTTGCTCAATTGAAAGCTAAGGTTAATGCATATGCTGTTATGTGTATTACAGACAACAGACTTGATGGCGATGCATCACTACCAGAAAATGTTTATCAATCGATGGCTGGTAAATGAGTTGAAGTTGTTGATACTGATGCAGAGGGTCGTTTAGTGCTTGCTGATGGGATTTTTTATGCAGCTGAAAAATTAAATTCTACTACGATTATCGATGTAGCAACATTAACTGGAACAATTTTGACAGCATTATCAAATGTTTATACCGGGATATGATCTACATGTGATAAAAAATGAGATGTATTTAGTGAATCAGCCAAAAAAGCACAAGAAAAAGTATGAAGAATGCCGTTTCACAAAGACTTTGATACAGGAAATAAAGGTTCAAAAGTTGCTGATCTAGCAAATTGATCAAGCAAGGTTCGTTCTGATTCAAATCAAGCTGCATTATTTCTAAAAGAGTTTACAAAAGGAGTGGATTTTATTCATTGTGATGTTGCTGGAACAGCAGATAAAAATGGTATACCACAAGGAGAATTGGTAGCAACATTGGTTGAAGCTATATTAAGGTTGCAGAAGTAGGGAATTTTGGTTGATAATTCACATGGGTATAAAAATGAATCGTTAATTGTTGAATTAATAAATGGTAAGAGAATAAAAGATCTTAGTATTGTATTTAAACATTTTATAGAGGATATTTGTCTGGATAACAATTTAAAATGCGATTCAAATACAAAAGTTTTTGCTAGGCTCGCTGAAAAAGAAAAAGATAATCAATCTGGTAAAAAAGTAAATACAAAAATTGATATATTTATATATATTGATAGCAGAAAATTTTCTATAAGCACAAAAATAGGTTCAGCAATAGTATACATCAAGAATCAGTTGGTAGTTTTGTGAAATGAATCCAAACATCTTCTTTAAAAATTATTCCAGGTTTTTCTGTTAATGACATTAAATTGTTAATATGAGGTGATGGAACATTGGATGGTTCATCAAAGATTGAATATGATTCACACGGAAATGTTAAGGGAAGATTCACAACAAAGGAATTTAAGAAATTATTCCCTGAGAAACATCTGCTTATATGTAAGTTTTTTGATAATAATAAATCAATGCTCATAAATAGAGCATTATTTACAGGAAAAACAAGCACACAGGTAGATTATGTGTATCATGGTAATTTTATGTCAGGTTATTGAGCGAGTAGAGATGATATTTTAAAATACAATCTTAATAATCCCTTATATACTAGTACATTTAATATAGGTCGTTTGTCTTTTCAAACCTATAATGCATATAAGAAAGGAACAATAGCTGGGTCAAAAAAGAGAGGGCAAATACAGTTTAAGTATTCAACGATGCTTTCTGATATACAGGATATAATGTTGCAGCGAAAAAACAGTATTGGAAAACTTGGTGGTGATATAGAAGAATTTAATTTTGTAAAATATATGAATCATCACAAAGAAAATTCCTATTGAAAAATTCTTAGATTTCATCTGAATCTTCGTGATGATAAGGAATATTATATTATTAATATCGTAGAGAATAAGTACTCAAATTTAGCCAACAAAAAAGTAAAATGTAAGAGTGATTGCTATATTATAGAAACCCAAAAAACATTAGATAGAGACTTTTTGTTATTAAATCAATATATCTTGACCGAAAAGAATCTCAAATATGTAAGTGATTATAAAATAGTCCAAAATTCTGGTATATCAATTAAGATGAAAACATCTAAAAATTTTACATATTCAAAATTAAGTATCAAGACTTTTATAAAAACATTTTCCGATTATATTGAAAATGTTACTTTTTATGCAACTATACTTCTGCTTTACACAACCGAAAAAGAAAAACAAAGAAACAGTAAAATTTTAAACGATCTAATAGTTGATAGAACAGAATTTGATTTGTTTATATTGAAAAGATATAATATTAAAAGTATAAACGATGTGAATCAGTTAGTTAAGTTAAAAAATGAAGCAAAGAAAGAAATTAATAACATTATCTTGAATAATAAAAAAATATATGATGGAATTTTTTATGGTAAGGGATGATTCGAGGAACCTTTTTGTAGTAGTTTCACATTTATAGATAGTAAGTTGCTACCTATAGATATTTATCCATACAGAATAGATAATGGTTCAGGAAGAAGTAGAGGGATTTACACAATAATATTTAAACCCCATTAACTTATTTATTTGTCTTATCTATAAATAAGTTTTTTTGAATATTTCTTTGCAAAGTTAAGATTAAATTTCTAGCTATTAATTCAACTACAGGAATTACAATAGAATTCCCAATTTGCATATAACTTCTATTATAGTTTTCTCGTATTATATAACCATCAGGAAAACCCATTAATTTTAAACACTCTCTAATAGAAAATTTTCTCATATATTTATATATAACAGGAACATTATTACCCCCCGTCCCCATTTTTGCAGTTAAACAAGGAGAGATACCATTTCTACTTAAAGAAACTTTTGATGGACGAATGTTATTTGCTATTATTGGTTCATCATTCAATGTGGAGTTTTTAAATTTAAATTCTTCTATATGTTTATTTATGTTGTTTATTGCAATTTTACTTATGTTTTTTTTGTATTTTTAGTTTCAATTATATCTTTGAGTGTGTTTTTTAATTTCTGTTTATTCGGAAATATAGAATCAAATGTGTCTATATTTATACTTTTATGAATTCCGACACAATATCATCTGTTTCGGTTTTGCGGAATATTATAATCTTTTGCATTCAATAACTTTCAACTTACATTATACCCCAATTCATTAAGAGTTTCTAGTATTACTTTTAGTGTATTACCGTTGTCATGATTTACTAAACCAGGAACATTTTCTAATATAAAAGAAATGGGTTGTTTATCCCTTAAAATCCTTGCAATTTGAAAAAACAGTATACCTCTGTCATCATCAAAGCCCAATCTCTTACCTGCTGTAGAAAAAGGTTGACAAGGAAAACCGGCACATAATATTTGGTGTTCCGGTATATCATTAGAATTTATTTTAAATATATCACCAGCAGGAAATTCGCCAAAATTATTTTGATAAGTATCAGAAGCATATTTATCAATTTCTGATGAAAACACACATTTTGCACCTACATTTTCTAGTGCTATTCGAAAACCACCTATACCAGCAAATAAATCAATAAATTTAAACTCCATAAAATTATTTTATCATATCTTTTATAAGGTTAAATATTGATGTTATAACAGGTGGGGAAACTGCATTTCCAGATTGTTTATAAAGTTGTGTATCACTAATGTTAATAGATTTTATGTTATCAACAAAAGGTTTGTTAAATCCTTGTACATAGAAGTTTTCAGAAGGTGTAAGTTTTCTAATATAATATTTATTTTTTTTCTTTATTAATATTTTTGTTGTATCTGATCTTGCTAATAATGTAGGTGAAATACCATTTGGATGATGTATTCTTCTTTGTCTTTCATGATCATTATAAATATCCTTTGGCAGTTGAAAAAGTCATATGATTTTTTGTTCTTTGGAAACATCACAATAATCGATTCTTAGGCTATTTAAAAATTTATCTAATTTTTCTGATTTAATAAAATATTTTTCATCTACATCTTTCTCTAGAACATCTGATAAAACTATAAACTTATCAGATGTCTTGATATTTTTAAAGAAATTAAAACTTCTAAACTTATTATTCTTGTTTAGTTCTTGCTTGATAAAATCAACTTTTTTATTTTTATCATTTATATATTTTTGGCTTTTATAATCTAATATTCCAATAATGTAAGTTCTATTGCGATTCTGTGGGACTTGAAAATTTGCTGAATTTAAAATGCTAAAATCAATCGTATATCCAATTTCGTTAAGAATTTTTAGAATTGATAATATAGTTTGTCCGTGATTGTGCGAAACTATATTCTCGACATTTTCTAACAAAATAACTTTAGGTAGTTTTTTCTTGATTATTCTTACTACTTCAAAAAATAGAGTTCCCCTTTTAGTATTAAATCCTTGTCTTTTTCCAGCAATACTAAAAGATTGACAAGGAAAACCAGCAATTAAAATATCGTGATTAGGGACATCTTCTTCATTTATTTTTGTAATATCTCCTACAATATTAGCATCTATAAAATTTGATAGGTAAGACTTTGTTGCAAATTTATCTATTTCTGAAGCAAAAACAAACTCTGCATTTATTTCAGAGTTCAAAATACCAACTTCAAAACCACCTATGCCAGAGAACAAACTAGCAATTTTATAAGTCTTATCTTTATGCTTCATATTATCCTTGATATAGTTATTTATCTATAATCTTTCCACTAATACGATGTCTTTTTTCATCTATTTCGACTATTTCTGTGTCTACTATCATTCCTACATAAAATTGCTCATAGATTGAGCTACCTAGTAAATTAGCATCTTTTTTTGGAACAAAAAGATGTTTTTTAAGTCCAATATAAATAAATAAACCAAAATCAGTTACATTTTCAACTGTACCTTTTAATTTATTACCTGGGTTCAATTCTCATTCATCTAGATAAAAATCTTTTACCAAAAAACCAGTTTTATCTTTATCAAAATTCTTTATCGGATTAGATAAAGCATCCAGAATCAGTTTAATATCATATTCGTTTGAATTAAATTCATCAATAAGTTGTTCAATATTTAAATGTGAAACATCTATTCCTTTTTCGTTTGGTATTAGATTGTATTTGTTAATAATTTTATTTGCTAAATCATATGATTCAGGGTGGATGAAGGTTTTGTCTAAAAAGTTATCTGAATTAAAGATTCTCAAAAAACCTATACACTGTTGATAAGTTTTTTCACCCAATCCTTTGATAGATAGCAGTTGCTTGCGATTTGTAAATACACCATTATTTCTACGATGTTCAAGTATTTTTTCAACATTTGCTTTGTTTAAGCCTGAAACATAAGACAAAATTGATTTTGTTGCTGAGTTTAAGTCCACTCCAGTTTCATTTACTACCTTATTTACCTTGTGATTTAGTGATTCTTCGAGTTCTTTTTGGTTTACATCATGTTGATATTGCCCCACACCAATTGATTTAGGATCGATTTTTACTAGTTCATTTAGTGGGTCTAAGAATTTACGTCCGATATTGATCGCACTACGCTCTTCAACGGATAAGTTAGGAAATTCTTCTTGGGCTACTTTTGATGCAGAATAAACACTAGCTCCAACCTCTGAAACCACAGTTCATTTAACTTTAATTTTTCTTTTTTTGATAAATTCAGCGATAAATCTCTCTGTTTCTTGTGAAGCTGTTCCGTTTCCTATAACGACTATATCTATTTGTGGAAACTGAGCAAATAATTCTTTTAATTTACCAGTAGCACTCGGTTGATTATTGTTTTCTTTACTATAAAACCTTGTAAAAGAAGGAAAAATTTTATCTACTTTTAAAACATCTCCGTTTGGATTTAAAACAGCAATTTTGCAACCATTTTTATAACCAGGATCGATTGATAAAACTGTATGTCCGTATGTTGCAGGAGCAGTTAGAAGTTTTTCAACTGAGTTAGCAAAAATCTGAATTGCTTTATGTTGTGCTATTTCAAAAAGTTCATTAAATATTTCTGTTTCAATCGAAGTTAAAATAAGTCGTTTTAAAGCATCCTGTAATGGTAAAAGTAGTTTTTTTTCGTTAATTTTATGTTTATCAACTATCCTTAAAATACCATTTATAATAGGTTCTTTTTTATATTCAAAGTTTTTAGTTATGATTTTTAGCTTGCTTGCTCGATTAATTGCAAGTATGTTATAGTTTTTAACATCTCTAATGTGTCGATCAAATTTATAATAACTTAAAAACTTATTTTCAGGGTCTTCTACACTTTTGTTTCGTTTAGTTTTTAAATGAGCATTCTTAATGATATATTTTTTAACAAAATCTCTAACTTTAACATCTTGAGATATATTTTGAGCAATAATGAAATTAGCCTGTTCAATAGCAAAATCTATTGATGTAATCTTATCATTTAAATATTTTGAGGCCTCATTGTGGATGTTAAATTTAGGATTTTTATTATTTAAAATACTATCTGCAAGTGGTTTTAAACCCAATGAAATAGCTTGACTGGCTTTTGTAATTTTACCAACTTTAAAGGGTTCATAGATTGCTTCTAACTCGCTTTTTGTTTGTGCTTTAAAAATCGCATTTTTGATTTCATTTGTTAGCAAATCTTTTTCTTTAAGTATTTCAATGATACTTTCTTTGCGTATTTCAAGTTCAACATTATACTTATATTCTTTTTCTATTTCAAAAATTTGTTCTTCATTTAAACCCTTTGTTTCATCTTGACGGTATCTAGAAATAAAAGGGATTGTATTTCCTTCTTGCAGCATCGATAAAACTTTGTTTACTTGAAATGTTGTGATTCTTAGTTTTTCTGATAATAAATTAATTACTTTTTGATTCATATGCTTCCTTTTGAATAAGTTTCTTAAAGTCCTTTTTTTCTTTATTTGTTTTTGCTTTCATCGCATTTAATTGTGTTTTAACATCATCTTTATTTATAATTGGTATTTGTTTTTTAGCAAAATCATCAAGCATTGAAATTGTTTCATTAATTTTATCATCCGTTATAAATATAATATGAGATTCTAAATCATTTATCTGTATATCCGAAATATACGGAACAATAATTAAATATGCATATGGAACATTTTTACCAATAATCTTGAAGGTATGATTAAGATTTCTTTGTGCTTGTAAGATAGGGTTATTTACAAAATTTGGTTTTTTGTGATTTTTGTTATATATTTTAAGTTTATCATCAGTTCATAAACCTACTATTTCTCCTTGATATAACTTAATTTCGCATATGACTAAAAAAGAATCAGAAATTAAATATCCATCTGTTTCGAATGCTTTTTGTTGATAATAAAAAATTCCACCATTTACATATTCAAAACTCTTTTTAACTAATGCTTTTTTGATTGCTTGCGAAATTTTTTGTTCATATATATGTCCTTTTTTATTGCTTTTGTAATCGTATTTGTATTTTCATATCAAATATCAAATCACAAGGGTTATAAAAAGTAAAGTAAAAAAACTAATAAAAAAGATGGTTAAAATTAAGTGTGTTTTTCAATCCATATTACTCCGATTAAAAAATTGAACTATTTATGTTCAATTTTACCATTTTGGTTTGATTCTTCACATTTTTCCATACATTCTGCTTTTTTATTTTTAAAACCAATAATTTTTAGCACACAAGGATTAAATCATCGAGCAGTCAATCCTTGCATAAACATATAGAATGCAGGAGCAAATAAACCACCTAACATCATTGAAATTGTTGCAGAAATTACTGAATTTCGATAAACAGATACTACTGCAGCAGAAACAGAATTTGTTGCATCTTTGATAACATCATAGCCTTGCAAGGTGTTTTTAATTTGTAAGTATCCATCTGAAGCGATGTTGTTTTCAAAAGCAAGAACAGGTAATTGTTGTGCTAAACCACGAAATGGATTAATGGCTACCGAACCAGCTAAAAGTCCCATTCATACAGTAAGAGAAAAAATAAACATTATTAAGATATCACGGTATTTATCATTTATATTAGGCGAAAAAATAGGAAAAAGCAAGATTGCAGTCATAATTAGTTCAATAAAAAATATTCATATCGAACCACTTAGCATTGCATAATTAGGTGTTCAGTCTCCACGGAAAAAGTAATATGCTTTTTTGGTAGCAGTTATTGTATTTCAAGGTTGATTAGATAAATAACCAATATGATGTGCTGCGGTTGCTTTACCAACAGCAAAAATAATAGCACCAGCAACTATTGCTGCAAGCATTTGCATAAATATTTTATATGATACATATCAACCTGTTTGACTACCACACAGATATCGATACATTGACACAGCAGGATTTAGGTCACTACTTCATCTGTTGAAAATAAATAAAACTAAACCAACGGCTATAAACCCCACATAAAAACCGACTACAATTGGATGTAATAAAAAGTTTTCTATTGTTAAAGGAGAACCTTGTCCTTTTACAACAGTTATATTAGTAGATAAACCCGCAAGCAGTAATGTTAATAATAATGTTCCAAAAAACTCTGAAAAACCATGAATAATTCAAGATTTTATATCTTTGGGACGCTCTGCAGATGTTCTGTTTTTCTTCTTAGTTTAAAAAAACTAAAAACACTTGGTTTTGGTGAATTACAAGTTTTATCCATTATGTTTCCGTTCTTAATTTTGATTTAGTTTTTATTTCAAACATTATTTTATTTCTATTAATTATATAAATAATATAAATGGTGATTAAACATAAATAATAATGTTATTTATTTAATGATTATTATATACCTTTTTATACAAAAATAATATAAAATAATGTGTAGTCATATAAATTCATTTCCTTTTTTGGTTCATTTACAGTTTATTTTGTAAAAAAATAAATAATAAAAACGGAGAAATGATGAAAGATGTAATTTTATATTTTAGTACAAAATTTAAAGGCGACCAATATCAAATTTATAAACACATTCAAAATGGTAGTCAGATTCCTAATAAAGAAATAGAAAATATTAAAAACAACCTAAGAAATTTAGGTATCGAATATAAAACAATTATCGAAAACAACTATCCTAAGGAGTTATATGAAATAAATGAATGTGTTTTTGCTATTTATTATCGTGGTAATTATGATTTAGTTGCTGCAAAAGAAAAATTTTATATTATTAATGAACTTTGAGACACTTATAATTGGAGCATAATAAACAAAAACCTTGATGTACTAGTAAAAGAAGTTGTATTGATAACCAATGATTACAAAAAGACCGAAAGTGAATTTGTAAATTTATTTCGATCTAAAGGAGGTAAAATCATACATTTAGCCAAGGAAGGTCTTGATAGTTATGATTATCGTGGAATGAATTTAGATAATGAACTTGTTATAAGTCAATATCCACCTGATACACATCCACAGATTAAATACTTTAAACAAAGTAATTTTATTGCAGCAACACTAGCAAAATGTTTGTTATCCTTGTCACTAAAAAAAGAATCTAAGTCAAATAATTTAATATCAGCATTTTTAAACTTAGGCAAAGAAATATTTTGCTTTCCAGGTTCTGATATTGATGATGGTAATAACCAACTTATTGCATCGGGTGCTAATCTGATTTGATCAATATCAAAGGTACTGAATATTTAAAAGAAGAGCGAATGCCCTTCTTTTGTTAATTTAATTTTCTTTCAGGGTATACTGAAACAAATTTTCTGTTTCTTCTGCTTTCGTATTTTATATAACCATCAATTAAAGTAAATAAAGTATCATCGCCACCACGCCCCACATTATTACCTGCATGGATTTTGGTTCCACGTTGTCTATAAATAATTGATCCAGCAGTAGCGAATTGTCCGTCACCTAATTTAGCACCTAAACGTTTTGAGTGTGAATCACGACCATTACGTGTAGATCCACCTGCTTTTGTCTTTGCCATTTCTTATTATCCTTGAATAGACACTATCTTAACACGTGTATATGGTTGACGGTGTCCAAGCTTTCTTTTGTGTGTTGATTTTGCATTGTGACGATATACTATAATTTTCTTTGCTTTACCTTGTTTTTCAATTGTTCCGGTTACAAAAGCATCTTTTAAATAAGGAGTACCAATCTTGGTATCTACAAGTAAAACCTTATCAAATTTTACTTCACTACCCTCTTCTCCATCGATTTTTTCGATAAAAATGGTTTGTCCTTCTTTAACTAAAATTTGTTTTCCACCTGTTTCAATAATTGCTAACATGCAATCCTCCAAAAAGTGGCTCGTCTTTGAGGTGAGCTATGCTACTTAAACCTTTTCAGAACGGTTACTCATGGTAACTAATTTATTATACCAAAAAGAGTTTATATCCAAATTAAAAGATAATATAGTTTGTTTTAGAATTTGTTGTTGAACTTTTCTCATTATGACTTCATTTGTAAGTTGTTGTTTTATCTTTTATTTCACCATTTGCTGAAAATGCTGTTCTAAACAAACCAACTATTGAAGCAAGTGATGAAGCTAACAAAGGAATACCAGTGAGTAAACTTAAAAAAGCAAAACCTGGTTTAATCTTGTTAAGTTGTCTTCCTTTAATTTCTTGTAGTTGATTAAGTCTCATTTATACCTCCACTTTTATTATTAATAAAAATAAAATTAGCACTAAAATAGCACTAATTTTAATGTTCGACAAATTCGGTATTAAAGTTTCCGACAACTTGTTTTACCCTTGAAATTGATATTCAAATGTTTGGATCAATTAATTTTAAATCAGAAATTATGTTAGGTGTTTCTAAAATAAGCATAACTGTTGAAATTTTTGTTGCTTGTTTACCTGTATATCCTGATTTATAAGATTCAATTCGATATGAATGTCAGTAGTTTATTAGACGAAAGTAAGCTAATACTTTTTCAGGATTACAACTGATAATAGTGACATCAACTTTTTTATATTTTGGATAAAGAATATCAATAAAAACATTAACAATTAAAATATATAAAAATGTTGTTAATTCACGGATACCAAAATAAATTCGATGTGGACCACTCCCATTAACACTATTTTTATTGTTAAAAATTTCTTTGAGTTTATTTATATCTCAACTACCATTTATAAATGCATTATCCTTGTATACAGGCATATTTGCAATATTTGTAATAACCCTCCCTTCGTTATCTAATGGATTGGGATATAAATAGTTAGGTTTTAAAAAAGCAAAGATGATTAAAAATGTAATAGCAGTAGCAACTCCGATAATTGATAACACATGGCCTACATTTTTCTTTGATTTAACCGAAAAATAATAAGCAATAATATCAGTTCCACCGGTCGATCCACCCGATCTTCAAGAAATCGAGATACCTAAAGCAATAAATAATGCACCAATAAAAGAATAAACGATATTACTTCAGTTGCTTGTAGGTTCATTTCTTTCAGTAAATGTAATAAATTCCTGTAAGCCGACAGATATTACAGGGGTAGTAAAGAAAAGGTTAGTTAATATCTGAAATAACATAAACGTTAGGGTTAAAAAGATAAAACTTTTTTTAATCTTTCATCCAAAAATTAAAAATAAAGGGATATTGAATGCTAAATATAACAAAGCAAAATAAGGTTCCACAGCAGGTACTGCATATTGAATTAATGTAGGTATTCCAGTTACACCAGATGGGATAGTTTCTGCTCGTTTTAAGAAGATTTGAATTCCTGCATTAAACAATAAAGAAGCAATAAATATAAAGATTATCTTATTTCAGTATCTTTTGAACAATCTTTTAAAATTTAATCCATGATCTTTAGAATTTAAAAGATATACACCCATCTTGTATTTAAGATGATGTGTGTTATTTTCGATGTTTTCTAAATCGATATTATTGTTTAATTTTTTGTCTACTATATTAGCAACTTTATGCTCATCTAATGCTTTATTTATGTGAAACTCACAGCAATTATTATCATTTGAATTAGTATTATCTAATGAAGTCATATTGATATAATTTTATTCTTTTTTAATAAAAAAGAAATTTATTGTATTTTCAAAAATAACTATGTAACGGGAAAATAAAGTTATATTTCCACAAAAACTTTATCATTTATGAATCAAAATATAAAAAAAGGGAGAGTGTTGTCCGACACTCCCGAGCTGCAGATAATCACTTTTATTCTGGCACAGCATGAACTTAGCTAAGGTTCATTTTAAATACTGGGTTTTCACCAAGCACCTTGACTTTGGTCAATATACTCTTTTCGGATTCTGGGTGCTACTAACACACGGAGTTTTTATACTGCTATTCACATAGCGATCAACCGAAAACCTATGTTTGGTAACGTTTGATTGCAACCACCACAGTTGTCAACAAACACACAGGCAAACTTGTGTTATCCGTTAAAGTAATTAAAAACAGTTTCAACCACCTACTTTTGTTAATACGATAACTCAGACGGTGTTCCAACCGTAAGTAGGTGTGCATTAAATCCAAGCAAGATTCACTCTGCCACCTTTTTTAATATTTTATCACTTTGTGTACGAGAAGTAAGAAAATAATTTCATTTTTATTTAAAAAAATAACACAGGAAATTCTCAAAATTTGATACAATTATTCTACATTAAAAAAATTAATATTAATACAATCATATATATATATATATGGAGGACCTTATGAAAGATAAGAAAAAGAAAAATAAATTAGCAATGTTTTTAGTTTCTTCAGCAGTTTTTGCATCTGCAGTTACTGCTGCAGTTATTGCTGCTGTGTATGCACCTAGATCATCTGAACTAACTTCAGAAGAGAAAGCAAAGGAAACTGAAATAAATCCCAAACCACCTAAACAAGAAAAACCAATTGATGTTGTTCCTGTTGCGCCGGTAGAAAGAAAAGAACAATATTTAAAAGATATCAATGCTATTAAAAATACTGTAAATACCAAGAGATTTTCAAAAACATCTTATTTTGACTATAAAAGCAATGAATTGTTAGACGACTTACGTAGTTTAAATACGGTTAATAAGAAAGCAAACCCAAGCGAAATGGATGCTAACAAGATGTCAATTCTTTTTGAAAAAGCATGATCATTAATCAAAGTTTCTGATGCGATTGAATCGTTATTTAACAAGGTTGCAAAATCTAACTTCATTGATGAAATTAAAAAAACTTTTTATTTAGATGAATATCAAAATTTATTATGAAAAGTTCAAAAACAACAAACAGATGAAGCGAAAATAAATGATGATCGCTTTAAACAAAATGAAGCATATGCTGCATCTATTGATGATTCAGATAAACCGAATAGTTTAGTTAAGCAACTTCAATTATTAAAGGTTAGATCAGATTATCAAAAGAATTTTGAAACTATAGATTATTTACAAAGATTAATATCACTTGTAAAAGATAAAAAAGAAGCAAATGCAGATTCTCAGCCACAATTACAAAAAGAGTTAAATGCTATTAAAATCTCATTAGAAACTGCACTATTAGATAACCCTGATGCAAATGTAAATGATAAACTTGAAAGTCTAAAAACAAAAGTATTAGCTAAATTAAAAACTGAGAATACAGATGAAAATCAAAGAGGTCAGTTACTTTTAGATGCTCAAAAGGATTCATTAATTCAATTAACTAAACAGTCAGAAGATTTAGATAAGTTTGATAATCAAATTAAAAATGCAAAAACACAAGCAGAGTTAGATAAAGTAAAAAATGATCTTGATAAAGCACTTGATTTATTGTGAGTTAATACACATACACTTGCTATTTCACAAAGATTAGATAATTTTAAAGTTAAATTTGACCAAGCAGGTGAAAAAATCATTACTATAGAAAATAAACATTTATTTAACGGAAACTATTTAGATCAAGGGGTTACTCAGATTCAATATGATTCAATAATGAATGAAAATCCAGAACTTCAAAAAGAATCATTTATCAAATCTGTTAAAATGTTCCGTAATAAAGTTGCTGAATTAAAAGCGTTGATTGCTAAAATAGATTCAAGCAATGCAGTGCAAAAAACATATTCTGATAATTTAAGTCAAATAATAAGCGATGAAAGTAAAACACTTTATGATATTAATTTGCTTGAAGAACAAGTTAATGCAACACTAAAAAAACAAGACTTTGTTAAGCAAGAAGTTGATTTATTAAATAAAAATACAGAAGTTCCATCAAATGTTAAAAGTGCATTCATTGATTTATTGAATGCTTCTGTAAATGATTCATTATTAAAATTAGATCAAATTAAATGACTTTCTGAGTTATATATATCTACTTTAAATATTAAAAAGGCCGCATTAGATGAAATAAATAAAATCGCTGATGATGCTAAAAAGCAAGAACTTTTAAAATCATTTAATGAAATAATTTCACCTATTTTAGATAAAATCGATGCAACTTCTGCAGATATTAGTAAGTCTGTTACTGATATACTTGAGAAAATTGCGACAAAAGCAAAAGAATATAGTGAAACAATAGAAAAAGTACAAAAAGACAAAAATGAAGATGAACTCAAGAATTTTAAATTTGACCAAATCGATAATCGTGCTAAATTTTTACAATTATTAACTAAGGCACAAACTGCAAATAATGCTGTTGCAAAAAGAAAAGCAATTAACGAGGTTGAATTAGGTTATGTAAAGAGCATTCAAGATATAATCAATGAAGCACAAAAGCAAAAACAAACTAATTTCAATAATGTAACCAAAGATGGTGATAAAGAAATAGCTGATATTAATACTATCTATGCAAACCTTAAAACAGTTGAATCAAGCATTGTTGAAGATACCACAACTGAAAAAATAATTAAAGTTTTAGAAGATGCTAATGCAGCAGATATTGCTACCTTAAAAGCAACCGATGGAGCTTTAACAAGTGATCAATCAACTAATTTTGATAAAGAACTTGAAGAAGCCAAAAAAGCCACATCAAATACAGATAAACTTAAAAAATTACAAGAGTTGAAAACAAAATTATTTGAAGCGAAAAATAAAGCAGTGGATGCAGATCAAAGTCTGATTCCAGATTTAATTGAAAAATTAACCGTTCAAAAAACCAGGGACACATTTAAAGAATATTATCAAAAAAATAAAGCAACAATGACTAGTGCTCAATTGGTTAATGATTTTCTATATGGTAATCCAACTAACGAATCTGATAATACTAAACAAGGTATATTAACACAATTAAATTCAGAGTTAAATTCCGAATTAGTTATTCAGTATAAAAATAAATCTGATTTAGATAAAATGTTAGTTGATTCAAATCCACAGAAAAAAGAATCATTTGATACAGTTTCAACCGAATTTTCTAAGGCATTAACAAATAATGTTATTGATTTATCAAAAGCAGTAGATACTGTTAAAGCAGCAAAAACTTTTGTTGGTAAATTAATAGTTGATGCATATGATTTATGAACAAAAACATTGTTTATTAGTCAAGAAGATGGGGTTAATGGAATTGGAACTACTAAATTTAGACAAATTATTCGCGATGCTGAGGGTTCAGAGGAAAAACTTAAAAAAGCAATTGGTATCGGTAATCAATTGCTAGAAAAATTTAGATTTGCAGTTGTAATGGATTTAAGAAAACTTTCTGATGTAGATCAAAGAAAAGTTCATTTAATTGAATTTCTTCAAGGAAAAGATTCAGATCATGTGCCAGATTCTGTAAGAACTTATAAAGCACTATCAATATTTATTAATGCAATTGTAGATACACAGAAATTAATAGATCAAATTAAAGACCAAAATAATAAATCTCAATTGCAAGAAGAATTACGTGTTGCAACAGATGCTTCAAAAGTAAACGAAGTAAAAGTTAAGGTTCAAAAAGCATTAGATGAACAAAATAAACAAGATGCTGAAACTGATAAAAGAGATTTTGATGCTAAAAAACCTAAAATTGCTTCATTAGCAGCAACAATAACAAATACTGATGCAAAAACTAAGCTAACCAAACAAGTTAATGATTCTACTAATCTGCAAGAGTTGAATATCGCGGAAAAAGCAGTTAATGATCAACTTGCTTCTGAAAAGACAGCGAAAGATTTAGCTGATTTAAAAGCAGAAGTTCAAACATTAATTAATAAGCTTTCAGAAGCAGACAAACCAACATATCAAGCAAAATTAGATGAACCAGAAAATAATAATACCAAAGCACTTACTGCTTTAAAAAACGAAGTAGAAGTAAAACTTGATCAAAAAAATAAACCGACTCAATCAAAACCAACAGATTCACAAATAACTTCTGAGCAAAAACAAACTCCGCAACCACAAGAAGAAACAAAAAATCCAAATAACCAACAAGCAAACACAGAGCAAAACCCTCAAACAAAAGCAAACGATCAATCAAAACAAGATAAACCAAAAACAAATGAAAGCACAACAACTAATACAGAAACTAAAACACCTACAAATTCTAGGAATAGCAAATCAAAAACAACAGCCGCAATAATAGCAGCAGTAGTTTCTTCTGTAATCGCACTTATAACTCTACTTTCATTTGGTTGATATTTAAAGAAAAAGAAAAATAATAAAGCATAAAATATAGCACCAATGGTGCTATACCCAAAATGCAATCTAAAAAGCTACACTATAAAAATTAGACTATTGTGTAGCTTTTTTTGTATAACCACAAATATTTTCAATAATAAATTTACGATATTAATTTAACAAAAGCAAAAATAATTTTGAACTTACAAAGTCATTAATCCCAAAAGTTAAATTTTAAATTTAGTAACTTTTTTTATTTTTTATGCAAGCTTAAAAAATAAAACCTGCTTTGTAAACTGAGTTTGCAAAGCAGGGAGTTTTTTTGTTTCTTTTTTACAAAAAAGAAAGTTCCTCCGCCTATTTTGCCATTAGGCGAGAGCGGAGGGGGGTGGTAAAAGTGCAAAACAGATAAATGTATTGTATGTATATTTTACAAAGAGAAGCTTTGTTTTTGTTATTTCTAAATAAAATTATTACGGTTGTAAAAAACCCCTTTTCTATCTAGTGAATAGAAAGGAGCCTCTCATTAATAATTTTACCCTGAAAACAAGAATTTGATTAGAATTTTTATTAAAAACAGAGAAAAAATCACTAACTGAAATTTCAACAGAAATGAAAATTTCACGTTCATCTATCAGCAGAGAAATAAAGAGAAACTCGCATTTATTTGGTTATGATGCTTATTATGCGCAAGAAAAATGTGAGATAAGAAATCAATGAAAAAAGCATTGTATTTTAAAATCACACATGCATAAATATGATATATTTTCGCAAATTTTCCTTAGCAAATTTAATAAAAGAAGTTTTGGAATCGCTGTCACTTATCAGTATATTAAAAATACTCAAAATGTGCAAATACCAGCCTTAAGAACAGTATTCAACTGAATCGAAAGTGGTGTTTGAGTTATAAGCAGAAAAGACTGTTTACGCAGCAAATATAGAAAGAAACATCCAGATGACTACAAAAGTGGAGTAGAAAAATTAGTAGGAAAAAGATGGATTCGTCCTTTTTGATCTCGTCCAACTAGTATTGCAGAAAGAAGTGAATATGGACATTGAGAAGTCGATTTAATCATAGGAAGAAACCGTGCAAAACATAGTCATTTACTTATTTTCACAGAGAGAATGACAAGATATGGAATTATCATTCTTCTACCAGAAAAAAATCCTTGAAAGATTAATCGATTACTTTGAGACACAATTAAAAAATACAAATTAAATGTTAAATCAATTACACAAGATAATGGTTGAGAATTTAAGAGTCTTTTTTTATTTAGCATACAGATTACAAATTTATATCTACAAGGCAGACCCATATGCATCGCAGCAAAAGGGTGGGATTGAAAATTTCAACGGACTGGTTCGTAGATATTTTCCAAAGGGCACAAACTTCAATAATGTCACAGAAGATTAATTACTTTTAGTCCAAAACGAAATAAATAAAATACCTCGTAAACTTTTTAAATACCAAAGTTCAGATGAGTTATTTTATCATTACAATTATTTTTTAGATCCTTGAAAACCTATACCAGATGAAGAACCTTTATTTGCTTACAGTTATTTAAAAAGACAATCAAATACATCGAAAAATAAATTTTTCAAGAAATATAAATAGAAAATTAAACTAGATAGAAAAAGGAATATCAGTAATTTTTGATTACTGATTTTGTTTTCTTTCTTTTTTTCTTTTGCGAAAAATATAAGCAAACAAAAGAAGACAAATATTGATTTTTAAGTCTTTATTTGTCTTCTTAATCATTGCATTTAGTGTAGCTTCTTTAATTGCAATTCAGCTATAGCACCAATGGTGCTATATTTTATTCTATATACTAATTATAGTGTTGACAAACCGATCCTACTTCTTAAAAATCAAATCCTTTTGCATAAATACATTATTTTTGAAATTATACTCACTGATTTTTGCATATGTAATTTTGAAACCATCTAATAAAACATTCATATCATAGATAATATTGTTAGTATTATTATAAATATAGTTATAAAAATTATCTCTGATTTTCTTATCTGTAATTCTTATTACATATATAGCAGCGGACACAAAATAATTATCATCTGCGATAGCTATTTTTTTAGCATTCGGTAGACTTGAAAAGACAATATCACCTTTTAAAGCAACTTTTGATGATTTTTTATTTTTATTATTTTTATGTTTAATTTTACCATTTTGGATATCTGATATTTCTAAGTATTTATAATTTACATTTTTATCATAAACAGGATTAATTGCATCAGCGATATCGTTGATACTGATATAACCAGTTTTCGGTTTGTTAAATCTTGGATAAATAATACGTTTTTGATCTTTATCTAACAACAACATCTGATTAATATTTTTAATAAAAGTAAACTTATTCAACTTACTTACAGTGTTTTTAGTCAAAAATTCATTAACAATTGGAGCATAATATTGCTTTAAATTATCATTTAGTAAGGTTATTCCTAACTTATTACGATTAGCGCTAAATTCATAACCTAAAAATTCTTTTTCGACATTATTACCAGCAAACAAAGTTTTAGGCGAGTTAATAACTAATATATTATAATTTAACTCTACCTTTTCTTGTTTTTGCATAAACAAGATAATTGGAGATGTTGTAGTACCACTAAAAGTTATATCAGCTGATTCAAAAATTGCTCTAATCTTAAAGTGTGTTAAAACAAATTCGCGTGCTGTTGCATATTGTGCGGCTGTTAAAAAAGATCTAGGTAGAATTATAGCTGCATAAGCATCATCTTTAAGCAACTGATAAGTTCTTTCAATGAATAATACTTCTATTTCACTACTTTTAGCATCCAAGGTTTTCAGTAAACTAAAATCTTCACTAGATACATTGTTTTTTAAAACATTTTTTAAAAAACCGGCAACAGAAAAAGGAGGATTTGCGATAACAAAATCAAAAAAAGGATTGAAAGTTTTCTCGGTGTATAAAGGACTATTAATAAATTCAATAGAATTAAATTTATTAATTCCATCCGCATTAATAATTTGTGCTTCACCATCCCCATTTAAAAATGTAGATATTTTAGATGTCTTTGCCAATCGATAATCTTTTTCTATCCCAATAACATGCTCATTTGCTCAACTAAACGGGTTAACTTGATAACTTTGAATCAGTTTATTTATAGCAGATGTATAATTTGGTTGAAGTTTTTGGATAACATTTTCGATATAATCCATATACGAAACCAAAAAGTGTCCACTTCCACTAGCGTAATCAATCATTTTAGGAATAAAATCTATATTTCTTTGTTCTAACTTAGATTTAATAATTGTTTCAATAGGTAGGGAGTTAACCATAAATTCTACTATCGGCATTGGAGTAAAGAATTGTCCAGATTCTTGTTTTCAAGATGTGTTAAGAAGTTCTTCGAAAAAGTCCCCTAAAAATTGGTGTTTGTTGTTGTATTTAAATTTATATGATTGCAGTAATAAAACCATTTCTTTTAAAACACCGTTGTTTTCGATAAATGTTTTATCATCAAAAACTTCAATGAAGGAAAAAGCATTATTTTTCTTTAATCGCAAATCATCTATAACTTGACGGAGTTTTTGTTTATTATCATTATTTTCAATGATTGATTCAATTTCCGAATCAGAGTAGTCAATAATTTGTTTTTTCATACAATAATTCATACCATTTTTGTATAAATCATTTAATCTTTTAAGAAAACTTAAATCATTATCAATATTATTGATGAATTGAAATTGCATCCCATTAATTTTTTGTCCATCTATTTCAAAATTACTATCTTCTAAAATTTCATCATATACTTTTGCAATAAAAATATTAATCATCTTATCAAATGCATTAGATTTATCAGAAACACTATTTTGTCTAAGAATGCTTAAAAACTGGTTAAAAATAAGTTTCACCGCATCAGAATCTATTTTTTTTAATTGATGATATTTAATTACTTGAAATTCTGCTTCAAAGAGATTGTTATTGAAAACAAAATTACTTATATCTCATTGTTTGTTTCATATTTCATACATTGATTCAGTTGATTCTGCTTTTGTTAAAATATCGTTTATAAAAATATTAAAAAATTGGTGACTTTGATTTATAAAGTTATAGGTGTAGTAACTGCCAACCTTGATGTTTTTATCTTGAAAAAGATAACTAAATATTTGCATAGTATGTTTAGCAGATTTATGATTGATATATTTATGGATTGAGTTTATATCTTTTACTTCAAAAATATAATAAGCTTTTGCATCTTTTGATACAACTACATCTGCAAAACCTGATGTGTTATGACCGAGTTTTCAACTTTTTTCTAAATATATTTGTGATTTCTTATATCCTTTTTCTAACAGAGAAGCAACTAACATCAAAACGGATCAATTTTCATTTTTGCTTAAATCAAAAATCCTTTGGTGTCCAAAGTTTTTAAAGTTTTCTATACTTCATTTTTGATTATTTAAATCTATTTTAATAATAGCATTCTTGATTCTGATTGTTACAACACCATCTTCTTTTGAAAACAAAGGAAAAGTATTTAATAAAGTGTTTAAGTATATTGCATCCATAAGTATCTTTCTAATTATATATGATTTTGATATAACGGTTTAAAAAGGTAAAAAAAAAGAGACATATGTCTCTGAATTATTATGTGAAAGGAGGGTTATCTCAAGCAGTAAGACCTATAAGTCTTTCATTCTTGTCTTAAACAAGGTTCTTAATAATAATATCATAGTTTTGTAAAAAACCAAGAAAAATATAATCTTTCTCTTAAATACCAAATATTAAGGTATTAGGAAAAAGAATTTGATCGTTTCTTTTAGTGAGTTGGTGCCCCGAAAAAATGTAGCTTTAATCACAAATAAAATAGTTTACTAAACCACTAACATTTAAATATTTTCGTTTCTTTATATTGAAATTATCTCTATTGTTCTTTAATATAAATATAAGCAAATATAAATTTTATGTATATTTAAACAACCTAATAATGAAAAGAAAATAAAAATTTCCAGTTTTATTCTCAAAAATAATATAAAAACAAAAAAAAAAAAAAAAATAATTCAAAAATTTAAATAAAATTAAAAGTGTTTTATTTGATTATTTTAAATATAAAACATATTTTCTAGTAAATAGTATAAATAGATGATTTGATAAATCATCTAACTTAATAATAAGAAAGGAAAAAATGAGAAAAAGAAATAAATTACTTACATCTCTTTTATTTATATCTGCTTCTACAACAGCGATAGCAGTAAGTTGTGGCAGTCAAACACCTGCTGCTAAACCGGAAACACCAGGAAAAGAAACACCACCAAGTGAGCAAACTAAACCAGGTAATCAAATCCCACCTGATGAAGGAAGCAAACCTAGCGATGGAACACCAAAACCAGGTGGTGAAACAACCAATCCTGGAGAAGAAACTAAACCAGGACAAGGAGATGGTTCACAAACACAAAATCCAGGTGGTTCTGGTGAAAGCGGGAATAAACCTAGTGATGGTTCAGGGACAGGTACTACAACACCAGAAGACGGAACAAAGCCTGACTCAGGAAACCCAGGTGGTTCAGGAACAAATCAAACACAGGAACCAGTTGTTCCTAAAAAAGAAGCTGCTAGTGTTGTAGCAATCGATGCAAACAATTTATACAGTCAAGTGAACAAAGAACTTTCATTACCATATACAGTGCAAGCATACTATAGTGATGGAACAACTAAAGAAGTTCCTGTTTCATGAGAAACATCAAAAATTAAAAAGGAAACTCCTGCTGTTTATCAAATTACTGGAACAGTTGCAGGTAAGCAATTTGTAAAAGAATATGAAGTATATAATGAAAGTGCTTTTCAGATAGAAAATCCTTATATTACAGTATATGAGAATGATAAAGTAACCTTACCTGAAACAGTTAAAGTCATCTCTAAATTTGGTACATTTAATGAACCTGTTGTATGAAATGAGCATTCATCAGTTTCAACAGCAAAAGGTACACAGCAAGATATCACAATCCAAGGACATCTAAAAGACTATACTAATAGACCCGTAACAGCATACTTAAAAGTTGTAGATAATAACTATACAACTAATACATCTATTAACATTGTAGATACTAATGCATCTGATGTCAATCATGCAACAGCAACCGTTAGCCCTGCTAAAACTGGTTCTGGCGATGCTATTACCAATATAGTTGATGGAACTTGAAATAGTAGTGAAAATAGATTTACCAACTATGCAGGAGATCGTCAAGCAGATGCTAAAACAGGACAAATAACAATTGATTTAAAAAGAAAACAAGATATTGCTGGTGTTAAGTTATTTATGTTTGCTGATTTTAATACAGGTAATAATGGACCAAAATACTTATATATTTCCACATCAGAAGATGGACAAACATTCCATCGGGTATTTAATCAAAGTAAAAGTGATAACTTCGCATTAAATACATCTGCTAATATACAAGATGCTAATAATAGCAACAACTATGTAATAACTTTTGAAAAAGTTAATGCACAATATATTCGTTTTGATTATGAAAACTATCCACGTGATGATACTCATAATTATGTTTTTGGTTTAAGAGAAGTGTTTGTATATGGTGCAACCAAAGCACAAGGACATAGAGACAAAGATAGTAGTAACTCACTTGATTCTATTGTTGTTAAAGGACATGGTATAACAACAGATACATCCACATTATTTTCACCTGACAAACTTGATTATAACGGAACCAGTAGTCCTAGTGATAATTTCCCAACCGAAGTAGATTTTAACTTACCACAACCAAGTCGTGCAAGGGTGCAAACCTTTAGCATCCAAATTGATGCAAATACCAAAAAATGATATGCATTAGTTTGATCAGAAACAGGACAAGTTAAAACATATACTTATACTCATAGATTACTTACCAATACCAAAAAACTTACCACTGTTGCTTTCTCAGTTCCAGACATTACCATTGGACAAGCACAACCTGTTATATTTAATTTAATCGCAAATGATAACACTAAGATAGAGCCAAAAGACCTAGATAAAAATGGAATTGAATTTCACTTAGTAAATAATCAAAATCCAAATATATACTTTAGTTATCAAAGTGGTAATTTTATCGGTCGTCACTTTACTAATGCTCAACAAGTCGTGATGAAAGTAACATATCAAGGAATTTCATATACATCTGCACCTGTAAGTATCAATGTCTTAGAATCACCTACTTCTCCTTTCTCATTTAGAATGGATGAATTAGCAGTTGCTAAAACTCAAACCTTAGATGTTTTAAAAGGTGATAGCATTAATTTACCTAAATACATCGAAGCAATTTATCCAGGAGATAAATATGCTAGATATGTTGATGTAACATGAAATAATGTTCCAACAACAGCAAATAATGTTGGATTCTTTACTTATAGTGGAACCGCAACATATCGAAACTTAACTAGAACTGTAACAGCAGCAGTAGCTGTGCATGATATTAAAAGTGTTTCAGATATTCATGTTTCAACTTTAAGTGGATATGCACCTGATTTACCTAATACTGTTACTGTATTTGATGATTTAGGTAGAGCATATACAAGGGCTGTTATATTCCCTACATTATCTGATGATGAACTTAATTCAACTGATGTTGTGATGAAAGAAGCAAGTGTTGCTGGAACAAACTTAAAAGCAAAATTATATGTTGCTAAGGTAGCTAGAAGTGCAAACACCACAGCTTCTGTTGTTTCTCAAAAATCAGCAACTACACAAGGACAAACTTCTGCATTATTCCCTGCTGCATTCGCATCATCTACTATGACTGCAAGTACATCACAAGATAGTAGTGCTGTCACATATTCTGTAGATTCATTAAATGATGGAACTGCTGCAGCAAATACCACAACTCCTGTTTGAAGCAATAAATACAATGAAGCAGAAAGTACACCAAAAACACAAGTTGCTAGTTCAGGGGGTTCAGAATCTGGTTCTGATAAGTCCAATACAGAACATACAGCATCACAAACAGGAACTGGCGCTACAGATAATCAAGAAGGAAAAGGACAAGATGGACATTCAAGCGGTTCAGCAGTAGCATCTGTTGCAAAAACAGAAGAATCTAAAACAGTAAAGCAAAGCGAAACACATACAGATACAATAAATACTGCTAATGATAACTATGTTGGAGTTGCTTTTGGGGATTCTACATCTAAGTCTGTTAAAGTAGATCGAGTTAAAGTGTGATTTGCAGCAGCTGATGATGCTAAGAAAGTAGGTATTCCTACAACTGTTAGTGTCGAATATTTATCATCAGCAGTCACAGAATTAACCGATTCTACAAAAACTAAATTATCTAATCTAAATGATAGTTCATCAACTGCAACAAACTTAAAAACTGGTACCTGAACCCACATCACCTTACAAAATCAGAATCCTACTATTAAATCAAATGATTATACTGAGTTAATCTTTGCTAAACCAGTTGATGCATATGCAGTAAGAATTAAATTTAGCATCCCAACCAATAAAAATTCAGTGCAAATTAAAGAGTTTCAAGTTCTTGCTCCAAATACAAATGTTTCAAAACAAAGTAGTTTTGAAACAACTGTAAAATATGATCAAAATAACTATCCAGGATTTAATGAAAAAGCAGATATTACAACTTATACTTTAGGACCAGATCAAAGTTTGGATAAATTATATATTTCTGCTACAAATAATGCTAATATCTTTACAACTTTACAAGATGAAACTTTAACAGTTACTGTTTCATCAGAAGATGCAAGTAATTTTAAAACATATGTATTTAAAACTACATCTGCTGATGCACTAGCAGAACGAAGATCAAAAGTAGTTGATAAAGTTTGATACTTACTAAACAACTTTATTAGCAAAAACTACACCCTTACCAAAGGAAGTGCAGTATATGCACAAGCGTATAATGTTTGAGGCATGACTAAAACAGCATCAGTTACTGATTTAGAAAAAGCTTGAAATGAATTAGAAACATTAATGAAACAAGATTAATTATTAATATTTACATCGCATTGTAAACAATGCGATGTTTTTGTATATTTTTGTTGATATATTATATCTATATTTACTGTTAAAAAGTAGGATAATGAAAAATAAAGAAAATTTTGCAGTTTTATCTTTTAAAATTACCTAAAAACAAAAAAAAAAAAAAACAATTCAAAAATTTAAATAAAATAGAAAGTGTTTTATTTTTAAAAACATTGTTTTTATAATAAAACAAATTTACTAGAAAATAAAATTTTATAAATATTCAAATAATGTAAAAGGAATAATTATGAGGAAAAAGAATAAATTACTTACATCACTTTTATTTATATCTGCTTCTACCACAGCGATAGCAGCTAGTTGTGGAAGTCAAAGTTCAACTACTAAACCTAAAACACCTGAAGAAGGAAAAACACCAGGTGAACAACCCAAACCAGGAGATCAAACCCCGCCTGACGAAGGAAGCAAACCAGGTTCTGAGACACCAAAACCAGGCAATGGTGAAACAACCAATCCAGGTGAAGCAACTAACCCAGGACAAGGAAGTGGTTCACAAACACAAAATCCAGGTGGTTCTAACGAAAGCGGTGATAAACCAAGTGATGGTTCAGGGACAGGTTCACAAACTACACCACCAGAAAATGGTGGACAAAATTCAGGTAGTGGCCAAGGAAATGTTGAAACAAAACCTGGTAATGGTAGTGAAAACCAAACCACACCCCCTGGTAATGCTAATGAACAAAATCCTAGTGATACAGATGATTTAGATGAAGAACAAACTTCTAAACAACCTGCAAGTATTTTAGATATAGATGCAAATAATTTACATAGTGAAATAAACAAAGAACTTGTTTTACCTTCTAAAGTCAATGCTCTTTATAGTGATGGAAGTAAAAAGGAAGTTGATGTTACATGAGATAGTGCTAAGGTTGATAAAACCAGAGCCGCAGTCTACCAAATAACTGCGACAGTTGATGGTAAATCATTTGTAAAAGAATATGAAGTATATACCTTTGAAAATGCATATCAAGTCGAAAGTCCTTATATAACGGTATATGAAAATGATTCAATTAGTTTGCCTGCAACAGTAAATGTGTTTTCTAAATATGATAGTAAACCAGAAGCTGTAACTTGAAATTCTACAACTAATGTTTCAACTGCAAACGGAACATCAAGTGATATTCAAATCAAAGGACATTTAAATGCTTATGCTGATAAAGAAGTTACTACTTATTTAAAGGTTGTTGATAGTAATTACACTACAGGAACACAAAATATTGTAAATACAACCTCATCTGATCCCTATCATGCAACTGCAACGGCTGTGCCGTCACAAACTGGTATAGAAAAAATAGTTGATGGAACTTGAAATAACAGAGATAATAATTCTAATAACTGAGTAGGTGATCGTCAAGCGAATGCTCAGACAGGTCAAATTACAATAGATTTAAAGACTGCGCAAGATATAGGTGGTGTTAAGTTATTTATGTTTGCTGATTATAATACTGGAACAAATGGGCCAAAAAGTCTATATATTTCAACTTCAGAAGATGGAGTTAATTTCCATCGGGTATTTAATCAATCAAAATATTCTGATTTTACATTAGTAAATTCATCTACTGTCGGAGTTACTAATGAAAATAATTCTAATAATTATAAGATTACTTTTGAAAAAGTACATGCTAGATATGTTCGTTTTGATTATGTCAATTATCCAAGAACAGATGTACCGACAAAATCATATGTATTTGGATTACTTGAAGTATTTGTTTATGGTGCCACAAAAACTACTGGACATCGAACAAAGGATGCCAGCGATTCATTAGAATCGATAGTTGTAAAAGGTAATAGAGTTACATCTGATACATCAACATCGTTTGCTGCTGATAAATTAGATTATCAAGGAAGTAGTAGTTTTACAGATGGATTCCCAACAGAAGTTGATTTTAACCTACCAAATCCATCAAGAGCTAGAATGCAAACTTTTAGCATTCAAATCGATAAGTTTACTAAAAAATATTATGCTTTTGTATGATCGGAAACTGGAGTTACAAAAACATATACATATACTCATAAATTAATTAATAAATTAAAAACTGTAGCGTTCTCGGTTTCGGATATTACCATCGGACAAGCACAAGCAGTTGATGTTTCATTAGTTTTAGAAGATGGAAGTAAAATAACACCTGAGTGATTAGATAAGGATGGATTTAAATTTGAATTAGTTAATTCAAATTTAACTAATATTTTCTTTGATTATCAGGATGGACACTTTATCGGTAGGCACTTTACCATTAGTCAACCTGTGGTATTAAAAGTAAAATACCAAGGAGTTGATTATACATCTGCACCAGTAAATATTAATGTTAATGAAACACCTGGTTCAAATGCTTTTTATATGGATAATTTATCCGTTGCTAAGACACAGACTATTGATGTTTTAAAAGGTGATAATATAACATTACCTAAATACATCGAAGCAATTTATCCAGGTGATAAATATCCTAGATGAATTGATGTAACATGAGATAATGTTCCAGAAAAAGCAGATAAAGTAGGTTTTTATACATATAAAGGAACTGCATCATATCGTGGATTTACTCGTGATGTAACTGCTGCTGTTTCCGTACATGATTTGGTCAAAGTTGCAGATACACATATTGCAACATTATCTGGATATGCTCCTACCTTACCTACATCAGTTACTGTTTATGATGATTTAGGTAATTCATATACTAAATCTGTTACATTTGAAAATTTAACAGATGATGAATTAAATTCTGATCATATTGTTGAAAAAACAGCAACAGTTACAGGAATAAATTTAACAGCAAAATTATTTGTACGTAAAGTTCCGAGAACTGCTACCACAAAAACAACTGTTGTTTCACAAAAAACATCAGGAAGTTCCGATTTATTCCCTGCTGCATTTGCTTCATCTACTATGAGTGCAAGTACATCAAGTGACAATTCTACTACTGTAACATATAATGTAGATTCATTAAATGATGGAACTGCTGATGCATCAACAACAACTCCTATTTGAAGCAATAATCATAATGTAACTGCACAAAATAAAAATCAAGAAGAAAGTAAAAATACACAAGAAAATTCAGGAGCAACAGGAGAAGGTGGTTCTGCTTCTCCGGTGAAACCTAATGAAGGACAAACAACTGAAGAGTCTTTGAAAAGTAAAACACAGAAAGCTTCACCAGATAGTAGTGCTGAAGGTTCATCAGTTTCAGAACCTAATACTCAATCAATGGAAGTATCAACTGTTGCAGAACCACAAGATGGAGAAACTGTAAAACAAACACAAGATACACCAGCAAAAGTAAATGAAAATTATGTTGGTATAGCTTTTGGTTCAACCACATCAGCATCAGTTAAAATAGATCGAGTTAAAGTGTGATTTGCAGCAGCTGATGATGCTAAGAAAGTAGGTATTCCTACAACTGTTAGTGTCGAATATTTATCATCAGCAGTCACAGGATTAACCGATTCTACAAAAACTCAATTATCTAATCTGAATGATAATTCATCAACTGCAACAAACTTAAAAACAGGTACCTGAACCCACATCACCTTACAAAACCAAAACCCTACTATTAAACCAAATGATTATACTGAGTTAATCTTTGCTAAACCAGTTGATGCATATGCAGTAAGAATAAAATTTACTTTACCGAATGGATCAGATGCAGTAGTTATTAAAGAACTGCAAGCGTTATCACCTGATACAAATGTAACAAAAGAAAGCACCTTTACATTAAATGTAAAATATGCAAACAATAATTATCCAGGATTTAATGAACATCCAGAAATTACTGATTATACATTAGCAGTTGATCAAAGTCTTAACTTATTAACATTTTCTGCAACAAATAATGCTAATATTTTTAAATCTTATCAAGATGAAACCCTAACAGTTGTTGTAACATCTGAAGATGGAAGTATGTCAAAAACTTATAAGTTTAAGACTAACACAGCAGATGCTTTGATCAAAGAACGCAGTGATATTAGTAAAAAAGTCAGAAGATTGCTAAGAAAATTTGCTGATCGTGAATATACTTTAACTAAAGGAACTGAAATTTATGCAAAGGCATATAAAGTATATGGAATGAGCAAAACAGCAAAACTTACTGAATTACAAAAAGCCTGAGATGATTTACAAAAATTAATGAATTCAAATAAGTAGCAAATGCTACTTTTTTGAATCAAATTTATATGGTTTGTGTAAATTTAATAAAATTGTTTTATGGAAATTTTATTATTGGTAATTACAGAACCTTTTAAATATTTATGAGGGTTTCTGTAAAACCTTTTTGATATACAAAGTTGAAAAGGCTCAACAGAAAAAATTGAATCAATAGAAATTTTTGTTTATTTACCAATAATAAATATTGTTTTCTTAGTTATTAGCATACTTAATGCGTTAAGAATCATTCCGAATCCTACAATATGGTTATTTTCATATAAGGTGAGTTTACTGACTTTAATTGCTATCTATATTGCAGCTGAAACGGCATTTATAGTTATTTATATTATATATTTAGGAAATAATATCAAAGAAAATGGTTGGATATGAATTTTATTTTCCTGTATACTGATGGTATTTTTCTTAATTGTCAGTATTTGATCGTTATATGATTTTTATTGGTTTGTAATTGATGTAATAAAAAACTTTTCTGTATGATTTCCGTTTATTACAGGCTTTGTCCAATTTTTAATCGAATTATTGTATACTTTAATGATTGCATCAGCGTTCTTTATGTTTGCATCTCATATTTTAATGGCTGCATCAATGTTTGAAAATCATAAGTTCTATGGACCTTGAAAACCGATACAAAGTTTATCAATGTTTTCTATAATGATTATTCCGATAATAGCAATTGTTTCATTTATTTTGCTTGTTGTGCTTATTGTGCTTTCAATCATTTTACTCTTTATATTATTATACTGAGGTTTAAAACTACTAGCAAACATTGCTAAATAAATTTCAAAATATATTTAACTATAAAGATCGTATGTGGTATAATACATATGAGTTATATGAAAATTTGAATTAAAACTATAAGTTTTATTGCAATACTTTTGTATTAAATTTCATTACAATATTTAAAACCTTAATATTGTAATTTTATATAACTTATAAAATGAAAGGGGATTAAGAAAATGGAACTCTTTAACTTTGATTTAGTACAACCACATACTATGGAAAAGATTTTACTTGCTGAATCTTCATCTGAAGTTGCTACATTAGAATCAAAAAGAATTATCACAATCATCTGTCCAATATTTCCGAGATGATAAATTTATCATATTGATTTATAAAATAAGGAGTCAAAATTAGAAGTTTGATTAAAATAAAAAGATTTTATGGTAAGTTTGATGACAGATGAGATATTTATAATGATGAAACTTTTGCATATTATAAATATCTTAAAGCAAAACTACCTGATAAAGGTTGAAAAATACATATTTCAACTAATATAAAATCTTATAATGATATTCTGCAACGAGTAGTTGCATTTTGTAAGATTCATAACATAAGTTTTAAATATATCCAAAATTATAAGGTTTTATATCAGAGTTTATTTGAAAAACAATTAAACAATCTGACTGGTAAATTTATTACTATTTATCCTACAAGTGCAAAAGAAGCAAAAGAAATAATTATTAATTTATATCTAATTTTAAAAGAATTTAAAGCACCTTTGACATATTCAGATAAGCAATATAAAAAGAGTATTATTCATTATCGATATGGCAGTATTAGTAAAAAAGATGAGAGCGATTATAAAAAAATTGTAAAAATGTATAAACCTGCTGATATCAAAGATTTATTTTACAGTAAACCAAATTCTAAAATAATTAATGGTTATAACTTAATAGGCTTAATAACATTTGATTCATTTTCTAATATATGATTAGCAACAAAGGATAAACAAAAATATGTTATAAAAGAAAGTAAAAAATACTTTTTAAACGGCGAAAACCTTAAAGCAAGAGAGAAAGAATCGATAATTGCATCAATATCAGAAATACCGAATTTTCCGATTTATGTTGAGAAATTCTGAAATTCACAAAGTATTTTTTATGTATATAAATATTGCGATGGAAAACAACTAGATCTATATAAATATGATTATAATTTGCTTTATGATATTAATAAAGCAAAACAAAATAAAGTTATTGATTTAATTGATGCATTTAGAAGTTTCTTTAATACATTAAAATATAGTTCAGTTGTTTTAAACGATGTGAAAATGGATAATTTTCTTTATAATGAAGATAAAAAGATGCTCTATTTTGTTGATTTAGAACATTCACAATATCATAAAAGTTCATCACCAATGAATGTTAAAAATCCTTATTGTAATACTAATAATTTAACACACTCTACAGATAAAATGAAGATTTTCTATATGTTATTAGATTTTCTATTTGATTATAAAAAAGATTCTTCCTTAGATCCATCAGATTATTTATCACTCATTTTTTATTTGAACAACTCGTATGAACTCTTAAACATTGCAATTTTTTTATTTAAAGTATTTAATAGAAAACTAACTATTAAACATTTTGATTCGTTGTATAACCTTGAAATAATAAATGAAATCTTTGGCAATAAAAATGATTTATTACCAGCGATTTCAAGTATAACTGATATATTTAATTACCTAAATTTAAGATTAATTTATAGCAATTTTGCTTTCCAAAGTATTTTACAAGTTCTTATTGATATAAAAACAAGTTATGAAGCAAAATTAGTCCTTGAAAAATGATATAAATCTATAAAAGAAAAGTTAGATTATAATCTGTTTTATGATACAGGAAATTATCATTCACCATATTTAATAAACGGAAGTGCAGGAATTTTATATATTTTGCTTTTTGCTAAATATAAGTTTAATATCCATGACTTTGATGAAGAAATTATGTTAATTTCTAATAAGTTATTCAAATCATTTACAAGAAAAATAAGTTTAGCAAACGGTTATGCAGGTATTTTATTAGTGCATTATCTTTATGTTGAATTATATAACATTAATAATGATAAAATCAATAAGCATATAGCATTTATAAACATTTGTTTAAGGGATCAAAAGATCATTGATTATGACAAAAGAGAAATAGATGCAAGTTTTTGAAATGGGTATCAAGGATTGCATCTGCTTTATAAAGTCTTTAAATATAGAAAGGAGAAAGTTGAAAAGACTATTTAATAATAAACCTTTGTTGTTTTATATCTTTATTTTTAGTATTATTTCAGTTGCAGCATCATCGATAGTTGTTTATTTTATTGCTTCATTGATTGATAGTGTCAAAAGTGGTGATAAAGCATTATTTCAAACAAATTTAATAGTTGTTATCTCTTTAACTGTTGTATTTTTAGTTGCTACATTGATGCAGTTAATTCTGAAGAATAAATTAAAACAATATGTTAGTACATTGTTAACTAAAGGAGCAGTATCGAAAATTTCTACTTTGTCATCGCATGAAGTCACCGAAAACAAGGAAGGTAGATACTTAGTTTGAATAAACAAACGTGTACCCGAGCTACAAGAATTTTTATTTACAAGCCTTTTTGATACAGTAATAGGTGTCTTTGTGCAAGTTGCAACATTGATTGTTATGTTTGTGATAAGTTGAAAATTTGCTTTAATCGGACTTGCAATATTGTTAATTTCATTTATTTTTCCCTTCTTTTTATCAACAATTGCTGGGAGAATGCATAAGAAATTTATGTTTTCAATGGAATCTCATGTTGCAACATTACAAAACATCTTTAATGGATTTAAGTTCTTATGATATTTAAATAAACCTGAAAAATTATTTGATTTTATCGATGTGACATTAAAAAAATGATTAAAAGATTTGGATAAAACACAAAGTACCGTTATCAAATTAGAAGTAATCAATAGTGGTTTTCAATATATCTCATATATATTAATGATGTTTATTATCGGTTACTTTATTTTCTACCAACATGAACCACTTGGTGCAATATTTGCTGTTCCTGGCTACTTTTATACCCTTTCAATTCAACTGCGTTATACAATTTATGTAAATCAAAATTACATTGCTTATAAAAGTTATTTAAAGGATTTTAGTAGTGAATTTGTTGCTTCAAACAAAGATAATGCAGTGATAAATGTAGAAAAAATTCGAATAACTAATTTGAATTTTGCTTATGAAGAAAATGTAATTTTTAAAGACTTTAATTTTACCTTTTATAAAGGTAAAAAGTATGCAATAGTAGGTAAATCTGGATCTGGTAAGTCTACATTATTGAATTTAATTTTAAAGCAACTTCATGGATACAATGGAAGCATTAAAGTAAACGATCAAGAAATCAAAGATATAGATGTAAGTGTATGAAATAATTCATTTACATATTTAAATAGCAACGAGAATGTATTTTATGATAGCATATATAATAATGTCACTTTATGAAAAGAAAATATGCAAGATCAAGTTAAATTAGCTCTAAAACAAGCTAATTTAACCGAATTTAACCTAGATTATGTTATAGAAAGCGACACATCCTTATCTACTGGGCAAAAACAAAGATTAAATTTTGCTCGTCATTTTTATCGAAACAAAAATCTTTTAATTTTAGATGAAGCAGCATCAAATCTTGACAAAGAAAATACAAAGGATTTATTTCATAAATTAATGCAAAATCCAGATTTATTATTAATTAACTGTACACATCATCTTGATGATGCTAGTTTATATGATGCAGTAATTAATTTAGAGGTAGCATAATGAAAAATGTTATATCAAAAATAAAAACACCATTTTTGTTTTTTGTTTTGGTTGCTATCATAGTTAATAGTTTTCAATTTGTTTTATCTATCTTAGAAGGTTATGCAGTTAATGCTGTTATCGGGCAATACACATTTGTTAAAAATGATGCATTTTTAAGTTTTGGTATTTTATTAATTGTAATTGTGGCTGCATATATTATGTCATCGATAAGCACCTATTTTTATTATATGCTTTCAAATAAATTTGGGATATATACAGCAAAATCAGTTTCTAGAATCTTTTATAACCAATTATTTCAAGCAGATTCGAAAACAAAATCAAATTATTCATCGCAACAAGCCTTTGAACAAGTTTTTAATAATGCAAATGCAATCGCATATAATTCACTGCTTCCACTTGTAAACTTTTTATCTACTGCGATAAATTTAGCTGTAATATTGATTTTCTTTGGATTATCCAACATCATCGCATTTGCTTTTGTAATAGGAATTTTACTTTTATCAGCATTACCTAACTTTATCTTTTATAAAAAAATTAGTTGATATGTTGAGCAAAATCAATTAGCATTAAATCAATTAACATCAAAATTAACTTACTACTTAAAAAGATATTTATTATTATATTTTTCAAACAATCAAGAACTCTTATATAAGTTTATTGAAAATGAAGTAAAAGAATATTATCAAAAAGTTTATCATTTTGATAATATTAATGTTTGAAATAACAATTTATCAAATGCTATTACTGAAATAGGTGTGATTGTAGGTTTAATTGTGTTAGGATTTTTATATATAAAAAATCCATTATCAATTTCGATTGGTTTAATATATACCTTTAAAAAAGGAATGGATGATAGTAAAGACAACTTTTCAAAAATGGTTGATGGAATAAAATATGTATTGGCTTCAAAGGTTTTATATAAAATGCTAGACCTTAACTTTGATAAAGATCGTGGAAATGTAAAAATGCAACCTGTTGAAAGCATACAAGTTAAGAATTTAACTTTTGGATATGAAAATAAGCTTTTATTTAATAATTTCAATTATACCTTTAAAAAAGGCAAAAAATATGCTATTATTGGGCCATCTGGTTGTGGAAAATCTACTTTATTAAATTTACTTATTAATAATATCAATGATTATCAAGGACAAATATTAGTTAATAACACTGATGTAAAAACCTATACTGATGCATCGATTAAAGATAATTTAAGTTATTTGAATGCAGAAAACTTTGTTTTTGATGTTAATCCATTTAATAATGTTTCGTTACTTGAAAATAACGAAGAAAAGGTTCTAAAAGCACTTAAACAAGCATATATGGATGAAGAAGTAATACAGAAGTTTAAGGATAAAGATTTTGATTCATATAATAATTTATCATTAGGACAAAAACAAAGATTAACTCTTGCAAGAAGTTTTTATCAAGAAAAGGATGTGATGCTATTAGATGAAACATTATCTAATTTAAATAAAGATTTATCAGATAAGATTTTAAATACTTTATTAGAATCATCAAAAACAATTTTGCTAGTTTCACATCATTTAAATACAGAGCAATTGGAAAAATTTGATGAAGTTATAAAGTTAGGTTAATAAATTAATTTCGGTTCATGTGAACCGAATTTTATTTACTTTTCATATATTTTCCATATTTAGCTTCTTAAATATAGCAGATTTTGACCAATCTGTTTTTTTTTTTTTTTTTTGTTTAAAATTAAAAAAAACACAAAAAAGAAAGGAAAAAATGACAATACAGTCTCCAAAAAGTAATTTAGTTGCATTAATCCTGTGCATTTTTCTTGGTGTCATAGGAGCACATCGTTTCTATGTTGGTAAAGCAGGAACAGGAGTTTTATTTTTATTAACTCTTGGTGTAAGTTTTGTATGATGAATAATAGATATCATCATGATAATTTCAGGAAGTTTTACTGATAAATCTGGTGCTTTCTTAAAATGAAGTAACTAAATAAAACCAGTCCATTGATATGGACTGATTTTTATAAAACAAAATAACAATAATAAATTTTACGAATAATTGATAACGAGAAATAAAAAAATGAATAATATAAAAATCTTTACAAAGGAGGTAAAAAATGATATTTTGGATCCAAGCAAGTCGAAAGACGAAAGATATGCGATTATAAAAAGGGTCAAAAAATCAATAAGGATATCGCAAATATTAAGAAAGGAGCGATAATATTATGAATATAAACTTCAAGGATATCTATACATTAAACAAACAATGGTTGAAAACGAGTGAACTAAATTATTAATTTTTGCTTGCATCCATAATAATTATTTCACATTTTGTTATAATAATTAGAATTTGATATTTTTAAGCAAGTTTTTATTTATATTTTGTGAAAAAATATCATAATTTTTATTTTGGATAATATGATATGTATAGATAAAGATTGTGTAAAGTTCTTAAAAATAAATTTAATTTTATAAAAAGTTAATTTTTAGCTAAAAAAATACGAAAAAATTAACTTTTTATAAAATTAGTATATAATAAATATATAAATTAGAAAGGAAACAAAAAATATGTTAAGAGAATCAAACAAAGAAGAAGTTTTATCAGAACTTCAAAAACCAGGAGACAGATTAGTAGTTTTCTATGCCGACTGATGTGGGCCATGTAGAATGTATAAGGGTTCTTTACAAGAGTTAGCAGATAAAGACAATTTTGAAGTTTTAAGAGTTAATATAGATACTCATAGAGCTTTTGCTAAGGAATCAGGAACTGAATCTATACCTTATTCAAAATTATACAGAAACGGAAAACTTGTAAAAGAATTTACTGGTTTTAAACCATATGATGTATTAAAAAATGATATTCAAGAATATTTAAAATAAAGGTATAAAAAATGGTGCCGACAACTGGACTTGAACCAGCGACCCCGTCCTTACCATGGACGTGCTCTGCCTGCTGAGCTATGACGGCAACTTCTGATATTATACCATTTTTAGATATAAAATAAAAGATTAATTTTGGACTTTTATGTCTGTATATTATCTTTTTTACAACTTTTAAAACAGTTAAGAAATGAAATAAATTCTTAACTGTTTTTTGTTAAAGATTTGGTTAATATGACTCAGAAGTAAAATAAATTTCTTGCATCTTTGATTTTGAAACGAATTTTCATTTCTCATAAAGTTTTTTGAGCATTGCATCTATGAATATATCTTTATTTATATCAACTTACTGGTAAAGAAACGATGAGAGTTTAAAAAATCATAATCATAAACGACACCACATCTTCTTAGATCGCTTTAATGTTGAACATCATATTTTTGCAACCGTTACACTTGAGCAAAAACCAACAAAGTATCTAAATGCATTTAATGCTTTGTTCGATTATATTATAGATTTAAAAGATAACCCTGATTTAGCAATTTTTTTAGATGCTGATTTTGATGTAATTAAAAATCGCATCCTAAAAAGAGGTAGAGATGTTGAAATTAAAAACTTTGATTTGAATATAGATTATTTAAAAAGATTACATCAGTTATATCGTCCTTTGCTTGAGAAATTGGTGAAAAATATAATATTCCTTATAAAATAATTAACACAAATGATTTAGATGACCATCAAGTGTTAAAAGAAGCAACAAAAATTATAGATCGATTTGTTTACGAAAAATAGATATCAGATGATATCTAGTTTTTGTCTATTTAAAAATTGATATTTTTAAATATAATTATAAAAAGAAAGGATAGAAATGGACAAAAAAGTACCTAGTTTGAGGTTTAATGGATTTGAAGATGAGTGAGAACAACAACTTTTTAAAGATATTTATGTTTTAGGTAAATCTGGTGGGACTCCTTTAACAACAAATAAAAAATATTATTCAGGAAATATACCTTTTTTAACTATTAAAGATATAACAAATTCAGAAAAACTTATAAAAAATACAGAAAAAAGAATTTCTGAAGAAGGTTTAAATAACTCTAACGCTTGATTGGTTCCAAGAAATTCATTAAATATGTCTATTTATGCTTCTATAGGAAAAATAGCGATTAATAAAGAAAATTTAGCAACAAGTCAAGCTATTTTTAGTTTTATTTTAAAAAATAATAAATTGCTTGATTTTTATTTCTATAATTTATTTTTTAAAAATTTTAAAAGACACTGAAATAAAGTATTATCAACAGGAACTCAACCTAATTTAAGTAGCGAGATGGTTAATAAAGCAAAAATTTGAAAATCATCAAATGAAAGAGAAAATATTTTAATAGGAAGCATATTTTCTTCTTTAGATTCTCTCCTTTTGCTTCATCAGCAAAAATATGACTTTTTAATGAACATTAAGTCAACTTTGCTATCTAAAATGTTTCCTAATCAAAACTCAAAATTTCCTAATATTCGTTTCTCTGAATTTACTCACGCTTGAGAACAGGAGGTTCTGGAATCGCTCTTTGATTCATATG
>NZ_JBTHHJ010000004.1:0-60434 GCF_054353855.1 Mycoplasma sp. 4423 | reverse complement strand
ATATAAGAGAGTTAAATAATCAAATAAAAAATCCCACTTAAGTGGGAAATGCAGGTTAATTATACTCTTTTGTATGAAATTATTTTCAGTAAAAAAAATCAGGTTCCCCTGATTTTAAGATTTTACTTTTGAAAAATAGTAAGTTGTAATTTGACTTAAGGTTTTATCATCAACAGGTTGGATTGCTTCGTGAATCATCCCATCAGTGTTTTTAATTTCATAAATATTTATTAAATTAAAGTCCTGACCTTCGTATTTATCATTAAAATAATTTCTAAGCACTACCTCATAGTCTGTGATAACCACCGGATCATAATTAACATAATCAAAATTTTCTAAATTAAGATGTTTTGCCAAATATTCTTTATCTGATATATTAACATATGCCAGCATTTTAGCAATAAAACTTGTTATAAATTCGGTTCATATTTCTTGTTTTTCATTATCACTTTTTTCATTTGTTTCTTTTAAAGCATCATCAAATAATCCTTTAATTGTTTCAGATGTATCTTCATCTGAAAGATCATTGTTTACAACTGAATAAACATAAGTAGCAAGAATTTTATCACTTATTGTTTTTGAAACTTTATTAATAAATTCTTCTTTTGAAATAGTAAACAAATCAGTTTGTGATTTTTGTGCTAATTGCGAAAATTTATTTATAAATTCTGAATAATTTTTACTAAGATAATTTTCTAAAAGATGTGGGACATATGAGATTCTTTGCTCTTGATCTACATCGTTACCTTGATCGTAGTCATCTCTTAGTTTATAAAATTCATTGAATTTTTCAGCGTTTTGTTTTGATGCTAAGTTAATTTCATTGTATAAAGAATTTATAAATGTATTAATATCACTAGTTTTTATATCTGAAGAATCAATTTTGCCTAACTCTAGGGTTTTTAAATCCTTTCATACATTAGCTACATATTCTTCAGTAACTAAATTTTGTGCTTTAGCAATCTCTGTATCAGATGTGTTTTCATTAAAAGTAGATATCATTTTTTGGTTAACGAGTTTATCATACCTACTACCGATATCGTTAAGATATGAATAATAACCTTGAGAAATAGCTTTTTGATATTCATTGCTTAATTCTTTTGGAATATGTGATGAAATAACTATACCATCAACTAAAAGAATGTTTTGGTGTGGTTTAACAGCACGAATTGATCCATCAGGAACATCTGGAAAGTTATCTTCACTATAATATGCATCAATTGCATCCCCGTTATACATAATTGCAGATGTTACATCGGGACGTTTTTTATTGATTAAATCATTTGCTATTTCTAATCCATCACCTTTTAAACTTATATGTTTTGCATTGCGAACATCAAAACCAGTCCCGTCTTTAATTAAGTCTGCAAATGAATCGATAAGAATTTTATATGGTTGTGTATTAGTCGAAGAATCATCTTTTACTACTGCACCAGTAAATTTGTCTAAAGTGCGACCACCATCAGGTAGTGGTCAGTAAGCAGAACCATACAGCATATTATCACGAATTGCATCGGTGATTTCTCAGTCTTGATAACCATTAACTTTTAATGTCTTTAAAATATTAATTAATGCATATGGGTCTTTTATACTGCTTTTGTTAGGTGTGATAAATTTATCAGCATATTTGCTAAAGTCAATTCCTGAATCTTCATCAAAGGCATTCTTATTTAGCTTTTCTTTATTAATTTTATGAATATTATATGCAACTACCATATCTTGTGAATAATATGGATAAAAGTATTCTCATAATGATTCATCGCTGTTGTTATCACCTTTTTTGCTTAAATCGTAACGATTTAAATGTTCTCATATCTCTGGACGCATCGATAAGCGAACATAATTTTTAATTTGAATGTATGATTTTTGTGCATCTTGATATTTAATTAAAACATCATTGTATGTATCTTTTAAATTTTGGTTATTTGGATTTTTGATGAGTTGTTTTTTAAGATCATCCAATTGATGTTTTAATGGTTGATATTCTAAGTAATTAGAATACTGTGGTAAGTTGAAGAAAATCGAGTAATTGAGCTTACCGATAAGTTGTTTTTTAGCAAGCTCTACTGCTAAAAATTCTGAACCAATTCCAGCAACTGCTTTGTTATTAATTAATGCATTACTAAATTGATTAATTTCATCGAATTCTTTATAATCAAATGTATGTGCAAGTTGAGCAATATTAGCATCAGACATATATGATTTATAGTTATAAAAACTTGGTTTAAATTGATTTTCGACTTTTGATGCTAAAACTGCTGAGAAACCTGAAATTGCAGCTATTGTGATAGTTGATGCTAATAAAAGTTTCTTATTTAGTTTCATTTATCCCTTTTTCTTGGTTTTGTAAATTGCATAACCAATGTTTCCTAAAATAGTAATAAATAAAACGATTGAACCGATAACCAATCCCCATGGTTCAAATGCACCCTCATATAATTTTGTACCTAAAGTACTTGCATTTGATACAGTGCGTGTGATGATAAAGTCATCAAAACTAAGAACACTTGAAACTAAAATAACTGTAATAATTGATGGAATCATATAAACAAGGTAGGTTTTAAATCATGCACGAGTTTTTGAGTAACCTAAATCCTGCGATGCTTCGAAGAGGTTATTGTTAAATTTTTCACTACGTGGTAGCATTAAAGAAATTCCATAAGGTAATGCCATAATTGTATGTGCTACTATCAATCTACCAAAACCTTCTGAATCAACTGCAACAATACCAAAAAACAATGAAAACACTAATACAAGACCTAAAGCAGTAATGTTATCAGGATTGATAAGTGGGATATTTGATGTTGCTGTCAAAGTAGAACGCATTAAACGATTTTTTTGTCGATAGAGAGCATAAACGGTAATTAAACTTATAATAACAACTAATGTTGAAACAATAATTGCTAATAAAATTGTGTTTAATAAAGCAAGCCCACGTCCGTTATCAAATAAGGTTACCCAGTTTTCAAAAACACCTTTAGTTCAAGTTGGATTAAACTCACCTTTTGGTGTTTTTTGATTAAAACTAAATACTACACCTGTTATTAAAGGAACATAAATAATTGCTAAAATAATATAAATATAACTACGTCTTAAAAATTCAGTAAATTTATTCATAGTGTGCTCCTTTTTTAAATTTAAAAATGAGTTTTGGTATAAATATAAATAACGAATATACACCGATGAAGATAGCGGAAACCACTATAACAAGTGCAGAACCACTACTTAGATCATATTTATTACCAGGATTTAGTTTTGAGTTGATTAAATCTCCGATAAGTTGGTGTTGTGAACCATCTGGAAGTAATTTTGCACTAATTACAAAGGTTGTTGCACTAGCCAAGAAAATAATTGCTAAACCACTTAATATAGCTTTAGTTCCATATGGAACGATAACTTTAAACATTGTTTGAATATTATTGTATCCTAAATCATTACTTGCTTCAATAATATTTTTTGGCATATCTTTAAATACTGTATATAAAGGTAAAACCATTAGAGGTAGGTTTAAATAGGTAAGACCAAAGATTATAAAAAGTTCACTATTGAGTGTTTTAGGATTTGTATGAAAAATAGCTAATGCTAAACCTTTAATTGAGTAAATTCGAGCAATGGTAAAAATTGCCATCGGACTAATCATTAAACTTAATGCAAAAAGTTTAAAGATTTTTGATTTAGATGTTGAAATAAAATAAGCATATGGAAAACCGATGATTAAGCATAAGAAGGCAGAAACAATTCCTATTCATAATGAACGACCAATAATGTTTCAAGTGTTAAGATCTTTAAGCAACACTGCTGCATCAAAAGATTCATTATTGGTTGCTGAAAAAGCACTGATAACAATCATTAATACAGGTAATACAATTAAGAAAATTGCAATTAATAAGTAAGGTAAGAATAACCAGGCTTTTTTGTCAAAAGTGAATGTTTGTTTAATTTTTGAAAACATTAGTTGTATAATCTCACTTTGGATCTTTTTTCATCAAATGAATGGTATCAATTGTTCAACTTAAATATACTTTTTCATCAATGTCGAATTTTTTGGCTGTTTCAACATATAAAATATCTTCATCTTCTGTTTCAACTGTTAAATAATAATAACTTCCTCGGTAGGAAATATCTTTTACATAACTTGGTATTTTTCCGCTCATCGATGTTGGATTACTTGTTATATCTATATCTTCAGGTCTAATTAATGCATCGAGGGTGTTTTCACTTCCGAATTCTTCGATATCATGGATAGTTTTGAATTCTCTACCTAACAATTTTACATTCCCGTTAGGTAAAAATTTAGCATCAAAAATATTTGAATCTCCAACAAATCTAGCAACTCATATATTTACAGGGTAGTCATATATGTTTTTAGGTGTATCATATTGTTCGATTATTCCATCGCGCATTACAGCAATGCGATCAGAAAGTTCAAGTGCTTCAGATTGGTCATGGGTTACAAAGATGAAAGTGAGTCCTAATTCTTGTTGTACACTTCTTAGTAACTCCTGCATCTTTTTACGGATTTTAGCATCCAGAGCAGATAAAGGTTCATCAAGCAGCAAAATTTCAGGTTCAATAACTAAACTACGAGCTAGAGCAACACGTTGCTTCATTCCACCTGATAACTCAGAAATTGCTTTAGTTTCATTACCTTTTAAACCAACTAATTCGATGATTTTTTCAATTTTTTCATCCATTTCACTAGCAGTCATCTTACGTTTGAAATATCTATTTTCAAATGCTTCCTTCTTTTGAGCAACATAATTCTCTCAATAAGAATATTTAAAATCTAAATCATCCAACCAATTTTGGATGCGATTATATTGCGATGTATCTGCTGGTATCTTTTTTAAAGCTTCGATATATTTATCTTGCTGTGTATCAATTTTATCCATTTTTGCATCAGCTTTTTTGGTTCATTCTTCAATTTTATGTTTAAGTAAATCGATGTGTTTTTGATTGATTTCTTCTTTTTTAATACGTTTTAATTTCAAACCATATGCAATGTTTCCTTGCACATTTAAATGTGGAAACAATGCATAATCTTGAAAAATGGTTGAAACATTACGTTTATGTGGAGAAAGGTCTTTAATATCATAACCGTTAAATAAAATTTCACCACGAGTTGCTCATTCAAAACCACCTATAAGTCTTAAGATGGTAGTTTTTCCTGAACCAGATGGACCAAGCATAGTAACAAATTCACCACGCTTGATTTGTAAATCTATCTTATGTAAGACAGTTTTGTCACCGAACTCTTTAACAACTTCTTTAAGTTCGATAATTGGCATATTTGCTTTTTTAGTTTTTTTCAAACTAATTTCACGAGTTGTTTCAATTTGTTTTGATTGATTATTATCTGAATTAATATACATGTATCTCCTTTCTTATTGATTTAAATAAGCAGCAGGGAGACGGTATCGAAAAGATTCTCACAGTATTCTTCGATACTGTAAGATAAAGACGGATATTCTAAATCACAAAAATTGCTTAAGATGTTTTTAATAGCTAATTTTTGAATTAAAATATTTTTGCTTTTCATATTTTTATATTTTATATAAGAGCAAAAAAAATCATAATAAATTCTTAATTTTTTTGTAATGTTATTTATAGAAGTAAATGGTTAATATGTTTTCGTATGATAAGACTATATATAAATTCTTCAAAATAACAAATATGATTTTATTTGTTATGAGATAAAAAGGATGCATATTTAAATTTTTTCAGTTATAATTTATAAAACATAAAAAAAGTCAGAAACGAGGAAATATGATAAATGTAAATGAATTTAAGCCTGGAATAACATTTCAAGATGATGGAGAAATTTTTGTTGTTTTAGAAGCTCAACATTCTAAACAAGGACGTGGACAAGCAAATGTTAAAGCAAAAGTAAAAAATCTAAGAACAGGTTCAACCACCGTAAAATCTTATACAGGTGGAGACAAGGTAAAACCGGCTCACATCGATAAAAGAAAAATGGATTATCTTTATTCAGATGGTGAAAATATTATTTTAATGGACAAAGAAACATATGAGCAAATTGAAATTTCACTTGATAAAGTTACTTGAGAAATGAACTTTTTAAAAGAAGGAAAGGAAGTTCAAATTCGTATGTTTGAAAACGAGGTTTTAGATATCGAACTACCTGTTAATGTAACTTTACAAGTTACATCAGCACCAGATGCTGTGAAAGGTAATACCACTACAAATCCACAAAAAAAAGTGATTGTTGAAACAGGTTATGAACTAGAAACACCGATGTTTATTAAAGAAGGTGATATTATTATTATCTCAACTGAAACAGGTAAATATTCTGGTAAATCAAAAGAGTAATTATGTCAAATTATATTAATGTTCCCTTTAATTCAGATCAAATTTATGTTGTTAAAGAGGGTGCTTTTTTAGATATTATAAAACTTACAATGTCAGATTTTAAAGAAATTAAAGTTGTTGGTAAACCTAATTTAGTATTTGAAGAAAATCATACAAATCTAATGATATTCCTTGAAGTAAAGGTAAAGGAAACATCGCGAAAATCATTAAATACATTATTTAAAAATATCAGTAACCAGTTAAAAATTGCTATAAAATCTTTAATTGATATTAAACCCAAAAATATTCAATTAATTTTAAGGGGATTTTATTAGTTTTACATAAAATAATATTAAAAGTTTATCTTATGTATCATCAGTTAAATAAAAGGAAATATATGGAAAAAGGTTTTAGAAAGTTTTATTATACTTATAAACATTTCGATTCCAAAGATTGAGCAACCTTTATTATAGGAGTCAATCTTATTCTTTTATATATTTCAATTATTTTATGAAACTGAGCAGATAAAAGTTATGAAACTTGAAAAGTATATAATCAAAATCCAGATTTACTTAGGAAAATCAAAGAAATAGCAGATTCAAATCCAAATATGCAACGTGAAGTATATCGTAGTTTGCTTCCTAATGCAGTGCTATTATTGTGAGGAGGAACAACTTATTGATTTACTTTTATGTCAAATGTTTTAATGGCGATTACGATTTTAATCTTTCCGTTTTTTAAAAAATCCCGTAAAATGCAAAAATTTTATTTTTCTGGAATAGTTTATATTATCATAGTTGTATCAGCTTTTTGGTTTGGTTATATAGTCGATTCTAGCATCGGTGGAAATGATACAGATAATGATTTTTATCGAACTTTAGTATGACATGCGATTGCCCCGTTCTTTGGTATAATTACTCTTTTTTGAGAAAGAAAAAGAATTCGTGTAAGTACTCGTGTTATATGAAGTTTTTCGATTTACCCAGTTACATATTTGATTTTTGTTATTTTTATATATACATTTGGTTATAAATTTAAAAATCTTAGTCAACATGACTTTTTACCTAGTATAGTAGCACAAACTAATGAAGAAAATTATATTATTCCAAAGATATACAATACCGAATTAGATCGTGGGATAGCAATTTATTCAGTTATCAGTTTCTGACATCCACTAGGTTATAGTGGAGATAATTTATATTTAAAATCTATTTTAATATTAATAATGATTTCTCTATCTTTCTTTTCAGCGCCTGCTGTTGGTTTTATCCTTAGAAAAGTATTGAGAATCTTACAACCAGGACAAAAAGCCTTACCTCCAGTTTACTTTATTAAAACTAAAGAAAGAATTGAGCAATAGAGCAACGTAAAGCAGTTATGCAGGAAGAAAAAAATGAAAAATAAAAAGGATGATAAAGCAACCGATTATGTTGCAAGCTATTTTAATAAAACCCAAGAGGTTATTAAGCAGCATAATCCAAAAAATATTATTACACTACAGTTTTTTCAGCGTCGAGATGATAGTATTTTAGCAGGAATGCAAGAAGTTTTAAGATTACTTGAAGAACAAACTGACACTTCTAAATATAAAATTAAATATTTACCTGATGGTAGCAAAATCAATAATTTAGAGATTGTATTAGAACTTACAGGACATTATCAAGATTTTGGAATTTGAGAAGGTATGATAGACGGGATTTTGGCTCGCTATACTTCGATTGCCACCAATGCATATAACATTAAGAAAGTTGCTAATAACAAAGAAATAATTTTTATGGGTGATCGTGCTGATCATTTTATCAATCAAACAATCGATGGATATGCAGTTGGTATTGCAGGTATTCACATTGTATCAACGCCGATGCAGAAATTTGCTCAAAAAAACAATCAAGAAAGTGTTTTCGGAAGTATGCCTCATGCTTTAATACAAAATTTTGATGGTGATGTAGTTGCAGCCACACTTGCATTTCATCATAGTTTTCCAAACGATAAAATTATCGCTTTAGTAGATTACAATAATGATGTTGTTAAAGATTCGTTAGCAGTATGGAATGCATTAGGTGATAAGGTTTGAGGTGTTCGGATTGATACATCTAAGAATATGAAGGATCATATGTTTGATAATGAACCTGATAACCCAGATTTTTATGGTGTTAATGTTGAACAAGTAAAAAGATTGCGTGTGGCATTGGATGATGTAGGTGCTAACAATTATAAAATTGTTGTTTCATCTGGATTTAATGCATCTAAAATAGCATATTTTGAAGCTTCAAATGCACCTGTAGATTTTTATGGAGTTGGACAAAGTATATTTAAATTAAATAATTCATTTTCTGCTGATGCAACCTTATTAAATGGTAAAAAACAAGCTAAAGAAGGCCGTGGATATCACTATAATCCAAACCTAATTGATTATATACCTAAATCTAATAATAAAGCATAAAATGTTTATTACTGGTATATAGTTATAAACATTTATATTTACAGAGGTGATATGAAAGATGATGTATTAGTGATTAAAGGAGCTCGCGAAAATAATTTAAAAAATATTGATTTAACAATCCCAAAAAACAAGTTAATAGTTTTTACAGGTCTCAGTGGAAGTGGAAAAAGTTCTCTTGCTTTTAATACCATCTACGAAGAAGGTCGCAGACGATATGTTGATTCGCTAAGTTCATATTCTAGAATGTTTTTAGGTGGAACAAAAAAACCTGATGTGGATAAAATCGAAGGACTTAGTCCTGCTATTTCAATTGAACAAAAAACTGTTCATAATAATCCACGTTCAACTGTTGGGACTGTAACTGAGTTATATGATTACTTTAGATTACTTTTTGCAAGGATTGGTAAGGTTTTTTGTCCAAATCATAACATTGAAATAAGTTCACAAACTTCAAAAGATATTCTTGATCAAATTTTTTTAAATAATCAAGATCAAAAAATTGCAATATATGCTCCATTGGTTGAAAGTGAAAAAGGAAGTCATCAAAACCTACTTGAAAAACTTAAAAATGATGGTTACACACGGGTAAAAATTGATGGAGATATGTATTTACTTGAAGATGAAATTAAACTAAATAAGAACAATAAACATAACATTGATTTAGTTATTACTAGAGCAATTGAAGTAAGTGAGCAAAAGTATAATGAAATTTCAGAAGCAATTAATATTGCTACTGAAAAATCAGGTGGGATAGTTAGAGTAGAGAATTTAACTACTAAACAAGTAAATATTTATTCAAAGTTATATGCATGTATTTATAAGGATTTTTCAGTTCCAAAAATAGAACCAAGAATGTTTTCGTTCAATGCTCCATATGGGATGTGTGAAAATTGTAAGGGATTAGGTTTAGAATTTAAAGCAGATATCGATGTGTTAATCTCTGAGCAATGAAGAACAATCGAACAAGGGGCAATTAAATATTTTGCTAATACTGTAAATACTCAAAATCTTGAATGACAAGAATATGATGCAATGTTAGAATATTATCATATTCCTAAAAATTTACCAATTGATGAGATGAACGATGAGCAAATGAAGCGAATTTTATACGGTTCGCAAAATGATGAAATAGATTATGTATTGATTTCATCATCAGGGAATAAATATCGCCGTCGCGATAAAATTGCAGGAATTATAACCTTAATTGAAAATCATTATTACAATACAACTTCTGAAAATCGTCGTGATTATTTAAAAAAATATATGGGAACCTTTGCTTGTTCATTATGTAAAGGAGCCCGTTTAAATCAGCATGCATTAGCAGTAAAAATAGATAAGTTGAATATTTTTGATTATATAAAAATGTCAATTGAAAAATTGCTTGAAAAAATCGAAGAAGTACAATTAAAACTTAGTGAGCATCAACTTTCAATTTCAAATCTAATTTTTAAAGAAATTATCGATCGATTATCATTTTTAAAGAATGTAGGTTTAGAATATTTAACCCTTGACCGTAGCGCAGAAAGTTTGTCAGGAGGTGAAGCACAACGGATTCGTTTAGCTACCCAAATCGGATCAAATTTATCAGGAGTTTTATATGTTTTAGATGAACCTTCAATTGGATTGCACCAAAAAGATAATCAAAAACTAATTCAAACATTGAAAAATATGGTTGATTTAGGTAACACTTTAATAGTTGTTGAACACGATGAAGAAACCATCTTTGCTGCTGATTATATAGTTGATATTGGCCCGCAAGCCGGTGAACATGGTGGAAAAATAGTAGCTTTTGGTAATTTAGAGAATATTATTAATTCACCTGAATCAATTACTGGTAAATATTTATCAGGTGAATATCAAATCAAGATACCTAAAAAGCGTCGATCTGGTAATCAAAATTTTATTGAAATCAAAGGTGCTCGTGAGAACAATCTAAAAAATATTGATGTTAAAATTCCCCTTGGGATGCTAGTAGGGATAACAGGTGTATCAGGCAGCGGGAAAAGTACATTAGTTAATGATATTTTAGTTGCAGGAATTCAACATATGCGAGGTTTAACCGAAGGAAGTGCGCAACGAAAAGCTAAGTTTGATACCATTAAAGGACTTATTAATATTGATAAAGTTGTACCTATTTCACAAAGCCCGATTGGACGAACTCCTAGATCTAATCCTGCTACATACACAGGTGTTTTTGATGACATCCGAGATGTATTTGCTAATGTTGCAGAAGCTCGTGCTAGAGGTTATAATAAAGGAACTTTTAGTTTCAATACCAATGGGGGTCGCTGCGAAAAATGTTCTGGTGATGGTTATTTGAAAATAGAAATGCATTTTTTACCAGATGTTTACATCCCTTGTGACCAATGTGATGCCAAACGCTACAACCGTGAAACACTTGAAATCAAATACCGTGATAAAAATATTAATGATATTTTAGAAATGAGTGTGGAAGCAGCTTTTGAATTTTTCAAAAATCATAAAAAAATTAGTGAAAAACTTCAATTTTTATTAGATGTTGGATTAGGTTATATCAAACTTGGGCAAATGTCTACAACTTTATCAGGTGGAGAAGCACAAAGAGTTAAATTAGCAACCTATTTACAACGCAAACCTACAGGTAAAACATTATATGTTTTAGATGAACCAACAACTGGATTACACATTCATGATGTTAAGAAATTAATTGAAATTTTAGATCGCATTGTTGATAAAGGTGATTCAGTAATTGTGATTGAGCATAATTTAGATGTGATTAAAAACTGTGATTATTTAATTGATTTAGGTCCTGACGGCGGAGTTAAAGGTGGTAGAATAGTTGCATCTGGAAGTCCTGAAGAAGTTGCTAAATGACATGTTGGATACACAGCTGAATTTTTATCTAAAATTTTATAATTTCTTTATAATTAATTAATATGAATCGTAAAAATATCAGTGTTAGACATATTGTGAACTTATTTAATTTAAAACTTTTAAATAATGATTTAAATAAAGTTAATTGAGGATGTGTGTATCGGCCTGCAATAAAACAAGTTGGTCTGGAATTAACCGAACATATCGGAAATAGTGATTTATCAGGAAATATAATTTCATGAGGAACTACCGAATCTATATGATTTCAAAGCATCGGGCGAGTAGCAGCGTTGCGAGCAATTGAACATGTGTTTTTAGGTAATCCACCATTGGTGCTGCTTTCAAGACGTATTTCTAAACCTGCTTTAAGTTGAATTCAATTAATGGCTGATAAATATGGTGTACCAGTTTGCTTGACTCCGATGTCTTCATCTTATATAGCAACCAATATCGGGTCTTATTTAAACAACCATTTTGCAGATGAAAAATTAGTACATGGTTGTTTAGTTTTAGTAGGTGGTACTGGTGTTTTGATAACAGGTGTATCAGGGATAGGAAAATCCGAAGCAGCCTTAGAGTTAGTGCAAAAAGGTCATGTTTTAATTAGTGATGATTCTGTTTTAATCAAAGATAATGGAAATTTATTTATCGGTAAATCACCAAAAATAACTCAAAATATGTTAGAAGTACGTGGAATTGGTATAATTGATGTAAAATATACATACGGAATTCGAGCTGTAGCACCATCATCGATTATCAATTTAGTTGTTGAATTGGTTCGTACTGAAAAACAAAATGAGTTAGATCGCATTGGAGTCGATTTTCTTAAATACCCAATTTTAGGTCGTAGCATTAAGAAAATACAAGTTCCAATCAAAGAAGGGGGTTCAGCTGCTTCATTAATTGAAGCTGCTGTCAGTTCCTATTTATCGCGTCACGATGGACTTGATATCTTGAAAGAAATAGAAAAAAGGAGGTTAGAACTAGATGACTAGTATTCCGATATGAGTACCTGAAACAGCAAAGCATGAAGGGATACCAGATGCACCTTTATTTAGTATTGGTTCATTTAGCGTGCAGGTATATTCATTAATGATTATGCTCGGTTATTTAGCATCCATTTTAACAATCATTTATTTTTGAAAACGAGAGAAGTTAAATATGGATAAACTCTTTGTGTTAATCATTATTACCATCCCACTTGGGATTTTAGGTTCGCGTCTTGGATATATAATCGAGCAACTTATTTATCAAGATGAACCATTTAAAGGTTCGGCTTGGTATAAAATCTGAGAGGGTGGATTAAGTATTCAAGGTGGACTTGTAGTAACGATTTTAGTAGATTTATTTTATGTTTATACACAACGCAAACACTTAGATATTCGAAAAGCTGCATCAATAATTATTCCTACCATCTTAATAGGTCAATTTATTGGTCGTTGGGGTAACTATGCAAACCATGAAGTTTATGGAAAAATCGATTGAAGCGGACAAAGTTCATTAATCTTTGGTAAAACCTTTGCACAAAATATGTATATCTCTGATGCTTTAACTAATTCAATGGGATTAAACGGAGCATATCGTTATCCATTATTCTTATATGAAGGATTAGCAAACTTAGTTGGATATATTTTAATTGTATGAGTGATAAACTTCTTTGGTATCTTTAAACCTGGAAGCAGCATTGGTTTATACTTAATTTGATACGGACTGCTACGTATGGCGATGGAACCACTGCGTGAAGAAGCATATGGATTATATCAATATGTTGCGATCGCATTTGTTGTTGTCGGTGTATTAGTATTTATTTACTATCAAATGTGAGCTAAAGTTAAATATAAAGTAGAATACAGACATAAAGTGTTTAAATTCTATCAATATCAAGATCAAAATGCTTACTTTCAATATGTTGATGCTACATCAATAATCCATATGTTTAAAAAAGCATATTCTTATATATGATTTAAATAAGTTGAATTAAATAAGGAGTTATTATGGAAAAAGAAATTTATGATTTAGTTATTATTGGAGCAGGACCTGCTGGTTTAAATGCAGCATTATATGCTTCACGTGCAGAATTAAAAACAATTTTTATTGAAAAAGGAGCACCTGGTGGAAAATTAGTGGTAACAAATAAGGTGGAAAATTGACTTGGAACCGAAATGACTGAAGGGTGACAACTTGCAACACATTTTTTAGAACATGCTAAAAAATTTGGTGCAAAATATCAATATGGTGAAGTTGAAGAACTGATTAACCATTCGGATTATGAAAAAGAAGTTAAATTAACAAACGGGAAATCAGTATTTGGTCGCACTGTATTGATAGCAACCGGAATGAAAAACCGCGAACCAAACTTTATTAAAAACTTTCAAGAATTTTTAAACCGCGGAGTTAGTTATTGTGCAATTTGTGATGGTCCACTTTATAAAGGATTTCCATCATTGGTGCTTGGTGCAGGTAATTCAGCAGTTGAAGAAGGAACTTATTTAACCAATATTGCTTCACATGTACATATTGTAATCAAAGATGCAGATTTCACAGCAGAAAAAAGATTAGTTGATGAATTACTTGCTAAGCCAAATGTTACTGTTTATCGTGAATCACAAATTAAAGAATTACAAGGACATGATTCGTTAGAATCTGCTGTTATTGTAGATAAAAACGGAAATGAAACAACTATTTCAATTGGATCATTTTTCCCTTACATTGGAATGGTTCCTACCACAACCTTTGCTAAAAACCTCAATATTTTAGATAAAAACGGGTTTATAGAAACCGATGAATTTATGCAAACTAGAATTAAAGGAATTTTTGCTGCAGGTGACATCCGAACTAAAGATATTCGTCAAATTATCACAGCTGCCTCAGATGGAGCAATTGCTGCTAAAAAAATATCTGATTATATTAATTTTAAGTAAGAAAATAAAAGGATGCTAATTGCATCCTTTATTTTGATCAATTATTTATCTGCTAAGCGAACCGAATCTAAATCAACTGTTACTTCAGATTTTTTACCATAACTTTCAATCAACAAAGTCACTTCTTTATTTTTATGATCAATCGCAATTACTTCTGCAACATAACCAGTATATGGACCTTCAATAACTTCAACAAAATTATGTTCTTCTAAACCGAAATTGTATTCACCTGAATCAAAACGTCGTTGTGCTTCTTTTTCTTTTTTATGCATTTTAGTAATTTCAAGATTAGATACTGGAGTAGGTTTTGCTCCCTTACCAGAAGAACCAACCAATCCAGTAACATATTGAGTGTTACGCACCAAGAATCAAGCTTTATCAGACATATGCATATGAGCAAAAATATAACCTGGATATAAATTTACATATTTAACCTTAAATTCATTACCTTCTAATTTCTTTTGATGTTCTTTAGAAGTTAGTGTTGGACGTTGAAAGATTTTAAATGCTCCTTGTGGTGTTGCAGTTAAATCAAAATCATGTAATAAATCTTCAGCAACTATTCGGTTATTTAATGATTCGATAACTTGTTGTTCTTTACCTCTAACGGTAGAAATCATATATCATTTCAAATTACTCATAAGCCTCCTAAATGTTTCATAATTTGAATAAATGTGTAAAGCCAAATGATAAGGCTGTTACAAAAATAGTGAATATTACAGTAAAAATTAAAATTTTTACAAAGTTAATTGAATTTGTTTTTGCATCGGGTCATCTAACACGTCTAACCTCTTTAACTAGCTTGCGCATCCAAAAACGTTTTTTTCGCTTCGATTTAACGATATGCTCGTTTTCTTGTGACATTTAAACCTCTTCTTTATGTATTGTATGTTTGTGACAATGGATACAATGTTTTTTAACAGTTAAGCGTTCAGTTTTACCTAAACTCTTATTAGTTGTGTAATTTTTACGACGACATTCACTACAAGACATTGCTACTTTATGATTAGTCTTCATATTTATTAATTCTACCATATTATTTAAAATTTGCTATAAATCAAGCAAACAAAACAATTTAAGATTTTTATAATTCTTATGTAAAATTTCATTTTTTCTTTATAATACTATAAGAATTTAGTATAATACAAAAAAATACACAAAAAAGGAATAAAATGGATAAAAAAATTGTTGCTTTTGCAAGCGATCATGCCGGTTATAAACTTAAAGAAGAACTTAAAAATTATGTTGAATCTTTAGGTTATCAAGTAGTTGATTTAGGACCAAACACTGATGCAGTTCCAAGTTCATATGCGACTCAAGGACATAAATTAGCTGAATATATGGATAAAGAAGATCCTGCATTTGGTATCGGGGTATGTGGTACAGGTTTAGGAATTTCATATGCACTAAATCGTCATAAACACATTCGAGCTGCTAGAGTTACTTCGTTAGAAGATACTCATTTAGCAAAATTACACAATAATGCCAATGTTTTAGCATTCGGAGGACGTCAAATTGCTCCAGAAAATGCTAAAAAAATGGTTGATGAGTATTTAAAAACAAATTATGAAGGTGGTAGACACCAATCAAGAATAGAGGAGTTAGATAAATAATGGCTGACAAGTTAGTTGAGAAAAAAGACTTAAAACCTACCTGACATATCACATTAGATAAAGAGAAAGGTAAATGAAGAGTATCACGTGAAGGTTCAGAACGTGCAACTATTACATTTGATACTCAAAAAGAAGCAATTCCATATGCTCGTGATTTAGCTAAAAAACATAACGGTACATACTATGTACACGGAGAAAATGGAAAAATCCGTGCTGGAAAAGGTTATAAACCAGAATAAAAATATACGCAATATTGATTGATATTGCGTATTTCATTAAATTATGAAAACAGGGATTTTTAGTAAAAGATTTTTTATCTTTATAGCTCAATTTATTTTTCTTTTTGCTTTATTAGCAGGGATAGCAAGTCTGTTATTTTTGATTAATACTAACTATATTTACTTATTTTTGACAATAGCTTATTTTGTTAATACTTTTTTTGTGTTTTTTATTGGTTTACAACGTCGCAATTTTGAAGCAAAATTAGGTTGATTATATATCTTAATTTTATTCCCGGTTGTAGGACATGCTCTTTTCTTTGGTTTTGGTTGAATTTCACGAAACAGAAGTGAAATCAAACTAAAAAATGATCCTAGATATAAAATTAATACATACGAATCGCTCGGATTAACTAGCACACATGAATGTTATGATGCAAATTTAAAGGCTGTTGCTCGCATTAATGATACCAAGACCAAAAGTTCCCAATACCATTTTTATAACGAAGGTTATCGGTTTTATAAAACATTATTTGAAGCAATAAAAAATGCTCAAAAATCAGTATTTATTATTTCATATATAATCAAAAAAAGCGAAATTTCAAAAGAGTTTTTAGATCTTATTAAACAAAAACACTCACAAGGTATCGAAATAAGATGATTAATTGATTTTTTTGGTGCATATCATTCTCAAAAAAAACAAATAAAGAAATTAATTAAGTTAGGTATTAAAATTATTTATATTGGTAAAATTTATTATCCATTTATTAATGCCGCAAGTTTTAACCGCAACCATCAAAAATTTATTATTATAGATTCACAAATAGTGTTTTCTGGCGGAAATAATATTTCTGATGAATATGCTTCATTATCAAAAAAATATGGGCACTGAATTGATGTTAATTATAAAATAACAGGTGAATATGTTAATGTTTATATCTTACTTTTTTTAAAACTTTGACATATTTTTGCTAAAGAAGAACTAAAACCTACTCAATATTTGTCATCAATTTGCGATGATGACCATCGCAATCATTCTGTTTTAGTTGCTGAATCACCAAGTTTTCCACATTCTGTTTCCGAATTTACTTGATTAAAGTTATTTGCTAATGCTAAAGAAAGTATTAAAATTGCATCACCATATTTTTCAGCATCCGATGCTTTGTATCGACAATTTTTATTATGTTTAAAAAGTGGGGTAGAAATAACTGTGTACTTTCCAGGCTTACCAGATAAGAAAATAGTGCATCAAATTGGATTATGACAACTTAAAAAACTTATTAAACATGGGTTAAAGGTAAAAATATATAATGACCATTTTATGCATTCTAAAATCGGTATCATTGATTCACAAATTGCTTGAGCAGGTAGTGCTAATTTAGATAGTCGTAGTATGAATTCGCAGTATGAAACAATGGATATTATTTATGGAGATGCAGTTGCGCAAGTTAATGATATTTTTGATGAATATGATAAATATTGCAGTGATTTAACAGATAATCCAAAGTTAAATAAAGATTACAACATCTTTGAAAAATTCTTTTTTTCTTGAATGAAATTATTAATATAAGGAGTATATGAGGTTAAGATTTGATAAAAATGCACAAGGTAAATTAAATGAATCTATTTATTATCTAAAAGAATTTCCGATACAATTAAATCACACTGATGTTATTGAAATAGGTGCAGGTAAGGGTGAAATGATAACAGCCCTTGCAAAGCAAAATCCTGATATCAAATATTATGCTCTTGAAAAATATGCAACTGTTGCAGTTAAAATTCTCAAAAAAATTGAAGAACTTAATTTGACTAACTTATTTATTATAACTGCTGATGCGATTAAAATAAATGAAATATTCAAGGGAACTTGTGATAAAATTTGACTTACCTTCAGTGATCCATGACCTAAGAATGCACATTTTAAAAGACGACTAACATATAAAACATTTTTAGATACATATAAGCAATTATTAGGACAAGGTGGAAAGTTATGATTTAAGACAGATAATGACAAACTTTTTGAATTTTCACTTGATTCGTTAATACAAAATAACTGAAAAATAATTTATCAAACCGATGATTTACATAAATCAGAATATAATAATCAAAATATTAAAACAGGTTATGAAATTAAATGAAGTCAAAAAGGAAAGAATATAAATTTTTTAATAGCAAAACCAAAATAAAATCGTCAAAAGACGATTTTATTTTTGTATTTCCATTTGTGCTTTTGCTAAAACAGCCGATGTATTATCTGGTGTAATGCTTGCTCTAAATTCTGTTTCTAATTGGTTTTGTTTATTAACATCCTTGATTTTAGGCAAGATTTGATAAAATTCTTCAATATTATCAATGCTATTTCAAGCATCCACTAATTGTTTAGTGTTTTGTGTTTGGACAATTAATGAAATATTATAATTAGTAAATTTATCTAATCGTGGTTTCAATGCTTGTTTTAAAATTTCACGAAATTGTTGATATAAAAAATCTAAATCATCAAATTGATTAGGATTATGATAATTAACATCTGCTTTTTGTAATAAATTTTTCACTTGCTGATCTGCTAAACCAGGTAATTTAACAGAATTTATATAAGATTCAAGTGTTGAATATTTATATTCATAATATTTTCTATCACTTGCTCCTGTATTTAAAACTGCAATTGATAAACCAAAAGCACCAGCAGTAACAGTTGTTGCAAGAGCAGAAAATCAAAATAACTTTCTTTTAGTTTTTACTTCCATTTTACCCCTTTGTTTATTTTGTAATTATACTAATTTTTGTCATATTTTTAAATTATTTACATAATATTCACATTTTTTGTTCCTTATTAGTAACTTTTTTTTAAAAAATAATATAAAAATTATGTATAAACAAATTGATTCAAGAGATTGTTCGTTATATGTATTTATACATCTAGCAAATAAATACTATAACGAACAATATGATATAAACCAATTAAAGTTAAATGTTAGTTATGATGAAGAAGGTATAAGTCTATTTCATTTTCAAAAAACTTTATCACAATACCAATATCAGTTACAAAGTTTTAAATGTAGTGTAAAAGATTTTGAAAAACTTGATGTTGATGAATATCCACTTGCTGCAATAATCTTAAATCAAAATATGCAACATATGGTGCTAATTGAAGAAGTGCAAGGAAATAAATTGTTAATCTATGATCCAAAACAAGGAAGAATAAAACAAGATAAAAATATTTTTTTAAAGTTATATCGAGGAATATTGGTCAAAATAAGTAAAGATAAAGCAGCACAAAAACAAATAATAAAAAAGTATAGAAATACTTATTTCGGTGGTTTAAGTATTTCCATAAAGTTGATTTTTATGTATTTGCTGCAAATAATTATTTCACTTATTACACCATTAACAACAAAATATATTTTTGAAAATATAATTCCATTTCATCTTAAAAAGGAATTATGATTAATGAGTGGATTTTTTATTATTTTATTTGTAATTATTAGTTTAATTCAAATAATGATCATGAGAATCTTTGAAAATAAAGTATTGACTAGTTATTCAAAAGAATTCAATAATTTATTGAAATCTTGAAGTCATCAAAATATTAAAATTATTAATCAATTAGGTGAAATAGAGATAAAAAATCGCATCAGTTCTTTAATGAATTACTTAATTCATAAAAAGACTTTTTTGTCTAAGGTTTTTGTAAATATTATCAGTTTTATCATCTCATTGATTATTATTTTTGCTATAAATAAAAAATTGTTATTTGTTGTAGGTGCTTTTGGAATAATTACAAGTGTTTTTGCTAGCATTTATATGTTTTGGTATTTTAAAAACAAAAATCAAATTGTTGCTCAAAGTATTCTAACCGATAAACAAATCAATAATTATATTAATATTTTAAAAGATAATTTTGATTATACATTTGCAAATTTATATCAAAAGAATTTATTGAATGATTATGCAGCATATATACAAGAAAATTCTAATTTTAATTTACAGATGCAAAATTTTAATCATTTTGAATTGTTTTTAGATGTTTTTTATCCATTTTGCATCCTAATTTATGGAACATTTCAAATATGATCGCAGAATTTGAAAGTATATGAACTGTTATTTTTTATCACAGCATCAAATTTGTTTATTAAACCACTAAAATTTATTCCACAAGCACTTCAGATGTCAAAGGATTATAAGATTAGCAAAACTATGCTTAATATTTTTAGCACTGGTAAACCTGCAAATTCAAATCTTTTAGAGAATATCAATTCGATTGATAAAATACATCTATCATATGTATCCTTTTCATATAATAGCAATCCTAATTACAAAGTTGTTAATATTCCAAGGCTCATAATTGATCAAAAACATATCATCAAAGGTGATAATGGTAGTGGCAAAACTACATTATGCAACATCATTAGTGGTAAATATCAAATTGATTATGGGGAAATCTTAATCAATGATCAAAAAATAAATTTACACAATAACCAAATACGTGAAAAAATTTATTATGTAGGGGATAAAAATCAAAAATTAGATATGTCTATATCTGAATATTTAATGATATCTGATTCTTTTGGTTTCAATGATACCATTAATAGATTTAGGCTATATCCTATTTTAAAAAAAGCAAATTTGGATGATATAGAAAATATAAATATCAATTCCTTATCAAGTGGACAAATGCAAATAATCAAGTTGTTAAGAATTTTTATTTTAGATTACGATGTGGTTTTACTTGATGAGGCGTTTGAATCGATTTCACAAGAGATTTTTTTGATGGTCCAAAAACCACTTCGATATATTTTGAAAAACAAAAAAGTAGTAGAAATTTCACATAATAATAAATATCTTTTTGCTGATTCGCAAGTAATTAATCTTGAAAAAGTACAAAATTAGTTTTTTAGAATATTTACTACTTTTTTCATTATTAGCATTGTTTGCGATGTTTATTTATTTGATTATGTATCAGTCGATTAATAAATATCAGCAGGTGATAATTAAGCAAAATAATAATGAGTTGATTTTAAAAAATATAGCTTATGATAAATTAGCATTAAAAAACTATCAAATTGACTTTAATTTTGAAGATAAATTGCATCAATATCAAATTAATATTGATGCAATAAATGAAAATGAAGAAATTATTATCAAAAATTCAGATTTATCAATGTTTTTAAAACAAAAAAACCTTGAATTTATCCCAGTTCGTTTAATTGAATCAAAAGAATTAATTTATAAATATATTTATAACTGATTTATACATTTATTTAACTAATTTTATATAATTATGCTATGTTTAAATATAACCTGCAAATCAACCTTTCTAATCAACCTAAAAATACTGATATTTTTATCAATCAAATGTATGATATTTTAAATAATTTTGCTAATTATTTTAAAATTGATAAAAATAAGCAAATTATTTTAGATGTAAGCTTTGTTTCAAAAAATAAAATTAAACAACTTAATTCAGAGTATCGTAATAAAGATTATGTAACCGATATTCTTTCATTTAGTTTTCAAGAAAATAATTTATATGACAAACTACCGATTTATTTTTTAGGTGAGCTAGTAATATGTTGACATAAAATGAAGATGCAAGCAAAAGAGTTTAATCATTCACTTAAACGTGAATTTTGTTATTTATTTACACATGGATTGGTACATTTGCAAGGTTATGATCATTCAAATGAAAGTCAAAAACAACAAATGGATAGTATTGTAGATATAATTTTTAATCCATTAAAAATCACAAGGGGATAAAATGAAAATAAATGTTGAAGAATTAAAAGAATTATTAAAATATTCATATTGTCCATATTCAAAATTTGCAGTTGCAGCAATTGCAATCGATGAAAATGGAAATCAATACAAAGGTGTTAATGTTGAAAACGCTGCATATCCATCTGGTTTATGTGCCGAAAGAATTGCGTTGTTTGGTTCAGTAGCATATGGTGGAAAAGTTGGAAAATTCAAGGAAATACATATTATTTCTTCAGGAAAATCAGAAGTAAGTCCGTGCGCAGGATGCAGGCAAGTAATGACAGAATTTATGCCTGATGATGCATTGATTTATCAATATAGCAATGATGCTAGCAAAGTTCGTATTAATAAATTGATCGAGCTTTGTCCATATCCCATTCATTCGGAGAATATTAAATAATGAAAATTTGTTTTGCAAGCATTATTGGAAGACCCAATGTTGGAAAAAGCAGTTTATTAAATGCTATTATCGGTTACAATGTTGCAATTGTTACAGATACTGCTCAAACTACTCGAGATCAAATTACAGGTATATATAACGATGATAATTACCAAATTATTTTTACTGATACACCCGGAATCCATAGACCTGAAAATAAGTTAAGTCAAACATTAAATAAAAATGCTTATGAAGCAACTAACGATGTTGATGTATTGTTGTTTTTAAGTCCATCTGATGAGAATCTCGGTAATGGTGATAAAATGATTTTAGAAAAAATACAGAATGTAAAACACAAAATTGCTGTAATTTCTAAAATTGATAAAATTCAAGGTAAACCTGAACTTTTACAACAAAAAATGCAGCAATTACTTGCGTATAATTTTGAACATATTATTTCAACAAACATCAATAATGATAAATCTATTAATGCATTAATAGATTTAATTAAAACATATACTTATGATGGACAACCACAATATGATAGTGAATATATCACAGATAAATCGATGCGATTTATTGCTAAAGAAATTATTCGTGAATCAGCAATTAATTTATTATATGAAGAATTACCACATTCAATTGCTGTTGAAATCTTGGAATTTGATGAATCTAATTCTCAAAAAATAATAATCGATGCAGTTATTTATGTTAAAAAAGATTCACAAAAAGGAATGTTAATAGGAAAAAATGCCGAAAAAATTAAAGCAATAGGAAAATCAGCGCGTACCAAAATTGCACATCAATTTGGATTACCCACAACCTTATCATTGAAAGTTAAAGTTGCTAAAAAGTGAAATGATGATTTAAATTTATTGGGTAAATTTGGTTATAAATAGTTGTTTAACACTTTGATAAAAGTGTTAAACATTTTTTGTTCAAAATTTTAATAATTTTAGTTTTTTATTGGTTTTTATTTTATATACATACAAAAAAATTTAATAATAATGTGTATATTTAAAACTTAAATAAGTAAAAATATAAATAGTATTAAACTTTTTTATCTTATTTATAGGCATAAAATATTTAACTTACATATTTCAATGATTTTAAAAGTAGTAACGAATTAATAGCATAATGTAAGCAAAAAAAAAAAAAACATTTATAATTTCTTTGTATATCTTTAAAAAGATAAAAACATACATTTGTATGTTAATAAAACTTTAAAGTTATACCTAATTATTACTTTATTGAGGTGAAATGAAAATCAAAAGAAAATTAAAATTATTTCTTGGTGCTAGTGGTAGTTTAGGACTACTTGCTGGTGTTGCTGCTTCTGCGGAAGCACCTACACAAGGACAAAGTCAGACTACTTCAACAACATCAAGTGTTTCTGACCAACAAGGACAGACAACCACATATAAAATTACTCCATATGTGCATTCTATTTCATATTCAACAGATACAACTAACAGTGCAAAACGAACTTTTTTAGTCACTAGAGAAGTCAATTTAGTATTTGAAAATGGAATTGATTCTGTTACTAGAGCAAAATATGAAACAATTTTTAAAGATAAAGGATTAAAATATTCTGTTTCTAGAAGGTTTGTTAAAGGTAAAACAAATATTTTAGTAGGAATTCACGGAGATTCAGATGTTTTAGTTGATAATAAATTATCAGATTTATCAAATAATCTACCTTATGGAGATAATTTATGACTTCAAACTGATGCATATTGAATTTCAACTTTAAAAGATGGATATGTTTCTGTTTTAGCAAAAAATACTAATGCGGCATTTTATGCTGCAACTACTTTAGCGGAAGTCTTCAAACAACTTAATGGTTATGAGATTGAAAAATTTACCATTAAAGACTATGCAGATATAAAAATGCGTGGAACATTAGATGATTTCAAAGAATCACAGTGATCACAACAAGATCGTCTTGATTATTTTGCATGAGCATCTAAATATAAATTAAATACATATTTATATGCTGCTAGTGACGACTTAAAACATAGTAGTCAATGAAAATTATTATATACACCAGGTGAGCTTGCTAATATCAAAGAATTAGCAACAACTGGAGAATCTACTAAAGTAAGATTTGTATATACAATTAATCCATTTAACCAAGGTGACTTTACAGCAGATACATATAATTCAGATTTAGCAAGTTTAGAAAGTAAAATTTGACAACTTGCAACAGCTGGTATTAAACGTATTGCGCTATATGCAAGCAATGATGCGAATTTAAATACTAAAATCTTAAATGATTTAACATCTTGAATTAAAGAAAAAGTCGTTACTGCTTTTTCAGATTTTGATGCATCAACTTTATTTTTAGTATCTAATACCGAATACCAAGATTATTACAATTTATTACCAAAAGAAATTGAGATTGTAAAATTACCTAAATCTAATGCAGCAGAAGTTGCATCAAATGTAAGTGACTTTGTAAATAAAGCAAATCGTGGAGTTAGTTTATTATTAAATTGACCAACTACACAAAAATATGAAGATCAAGGAAATATGGTTTTAGGTGGTTTATCAACATATCTACCATCTATTACAAATAATCAATCTTTAACCAAAGGATTAGATGGAATTATAGTAAAACCAATGCAAGCTAAACTTGCTTCTCGCATCGCATTATTTGAAACAGCAAATTATGGCTGAAAAGTATGACAATCATCTAACGATGCCTGAGTACAATCATTTAATTATCTTTTAAATGATTCAGATTTAGAGAGCAAAGACGCACAAGCATTACGTACCATTGCATTAAGATTATTTGATAATCCTTATTCAGCAACAAACACTGTTGCTAATACCGATTCAGTTGCTTTAGAAAGTCATGCTAATAAGTTTAAACAAACATATAATACTAAAGCATTTAATTTATATGATGTATATACATTACAAGATGAGTTAACTAATTTAACTGATGCAGTGGATTTATTAAAAATTTCAACAGCAACAAAAACCAAAGCATTCTTTTCAGAAATTAAACCTTGAGCAAATATGCTTAAAGATTTATCAACAGCAGCAAATCATCTAATTGATGCAGCTGTTGATATTAAAGCAAATAAATATGATGATGCACTTAATGCATTCACATTAGGAGTAAATTTATATAAGAGTGCTATTGAATCACATCAGTATAACTACGATGGTGTGGCAGTTGAAGTAAATGCTGGAAACAAGGTTCTTAAGCCATTTATTCAATGACTTATCCCAGTTGTAAATCATGAATTACACAAGAGTCTTGGAGATGTTCCGAGAAATCAAGAAGTGATCACAAACTTACAAAACAAAGATTCTAAATCTGATGTAAAATGAGTTTTACAAAAAAATAACCAAAGAGTTTTAATTTATGGAAATCAAACAGGTTCAGTACCACCCGATAACAAAAATAAATACTTTGGAACATTATTTGATAAACCAATTCAATTCAGAGAACTTTGATTGAGATATGCAGGATATAAAAATGGTAGTGTCAAGGATCACTTTGATAATGCTAAAATTCAAGTACTCTATGCAGATGATGTAGATTATGCATCAGATTTGGATGTTACTACATATACTGCAGAGAAAAGACAAAATACACAAGAACGAAACACACATATAATTGATTTAACAAAAAAAACAATCAAAGAATCTTCGTGACATGATATTGATGGTGAAAATGCATCCGTTGCCACGGTAACCGGAATCCAATCATCAGTTCGTAAGGTAATTAAGCTTACTAAACCAATCGATGATGTAATTGGGGTAAGAATTAAGAATGATAGCAACACTACTAATAATGATGAATTTAGACTTTTAGAATTCTTAGTAAATCCACAAACAGATATAAATGATTTACAAAAACTAAATTATAATTTTTATAATCATTCAACCGATAATCTTAGTGCTGTAGATACTTCGAAGTTGAAAAATCCTACTAATAGAACTAAAACTGAATTAGAAAAATTAACTGATGATAATTTTTCTACCACAGAAACTTTTGGAACTGCAAATGCAGCAGATTTAGATCAAATTATCTTTAAATTAGATAAATTATCAGAAGTTTCTGCTGTTGCTTTCCAACAAGATATAGACAATACTAACAAAGGTTTCCCACTAATCCAAGTTAAATATTATGATTCTGCCACATCTACTTGAAAGAATTTTGGTAAAGGTTATGATAATTCTTATATTAAAGCACAAAGTGCTGAAGATGCAAAAGCAGAATACTATGAAACATATGGATATGCAAAAACTCAATATATCTCGCTTGTTTCTAGAGCAACAAACAGAGAACATGGAAATAATCCGTTAAAACTAGCAGGTTTACAAATATATGGACCTAATGAAGCTGTTGAAGGAGTCCATTATTATCCTTTTACAGTAATGAAATATTCTTCCGATCAATCAATCAATGATATTGTTAACCCAGATTCAGATACTGTTACTAAACTTACTACATCAGTTACAGCATCTGGTAGTTCAGGAACAAATAATGTTTCTAATAATAATAATAATAGCAATAATGTAGATTATTCTGGAGACTATGTTGATGTAAACTTTGATCGTCACAGTGCGATTAGTTCAATCCACTTTGTGCAAGGGGATAACTTTTTAGATAAATATATCGTGCAAGGGTATGTTAATGATACTTTTACCACTTTATCGACTATTCAAAATTCTACAGGTGATGATGTAATTAAAATTACTGATACTAAAAAATATAATGGTATCCGTATTAAACCTACAACTGGATTTACAGCAAAACCATCATGAGATATTAAACATTTATTTATTACCCCACTTGAAAATCCGGTAACAACTGCTTATATATATCATTCTTATAATGTTAACACTGATAAATTATTATCATCATATAATAATGATACCTTTAAATTATTTGCCAAAGAAGGAAACACAGTATCAGTTAAAGTAAAAGATAAAAGTGGTTTCGGATTAGATTTACAAAAGATTTATACTTTAAAAGATGTCAAATTTGCAAGTGTGCTTCCAGAATACCTTATTAGTCAAGCATCAACTGATGGTGTAACTTGATTTAATTTATATAATAGCACACAACTAACTGATAAGCCGGTTAGATACATTCGATTACAATACTCAAAAAACTTATATGATAATAGTGATTTTGGTTTAGGCGAAACTAAAACTGATACAACATCAAAAGATATTTACTTTAGTGGTATGACAGTAACAGTTAAAGACTTTGATCGTTTTGGTCGCATTGTAGATAGTGATTTAGAAGCTTCTAACATTGAAAATAACTATGGTGGTTTTGATGGTGATTTCGATACATCAACTAAATTTATCTCAACTCCAAAAGCAAATAATGAAGTTGTTTATGATTTAGGTTCTGATATTGATTTAACATCATTAAAAATCTATGCAAATAATAACTCATATAACTATCCAAGAGACTTAGAAGTATTGGTAGCTCAAACAAATGATAAAAATACCGTATGAAAATCATTATTTGAAATCGGAAATGATCCAAATAACTTAGAAGATATTTTAGCTCGCACCAATAGTGGAACTATTGATACTGAACATCCACGATTTAAATGATGAGGTGTTGATAATTTAACTGATACTAAAGCTAGATATGTAAAATTATTAATTAAAAAAGATTATCCGGTCAATCGCTTATTAGAAATCAACGAAATCCAAGTTAATGGTGGAAAATATTATTCAAAAACCGATCCTAGATTCTATGGAACTAATTATCAAGCTGCATCGGTAGAACATGAACCTGCTGCAATGCTGGATGCAGATTATACTACCTATTGAGAACCAAAAGAAGAAACTGGTGAGTTATATTATAACGTTGCTGATACCAACTGAAAAGATAAAAACTTAATGGTAGTTTCGACTGGACAACCATCAGATGCTGTTGTCTATCAAATTACATATAATATATTAGATGGTAAATATGAATACAAAAGACTTGGAACCTTATTTAACAACATCGTAACATTTTCTTTATATAAACCTGAGACCTATTTACAGGGTATAAACAGTGCAAACTTAGTTCGATTTAAAATTAAATGAAGTGGTAAAAAACCAAAAATTGTGCAATTTAACCCTTATGTAATTACTGGGGAAGTTGCAGATAAAACAGCAATTAATAAGTTAAAATCATCTTATGAAAATCAAAATGATACTAATAATCGAACCGAAGAATCAAAGGATGCATATGTAAATGCTGAACATGCTCTTAAGCAATTAATTGATTCTAAGGATAAAGCTACTGAACCAGCAAAAAATACAAGAGCTAAACGTGCAGCAGCCACAACTGATACGACAGATACTCAAAAAGATGCAAAAGCAGAGGAAAACATCCAAAGAGTTACAAGACAAGCTCTTCAGCGTTATGTTGATAAATATGTAGACGCTTTATACTTTCCAACCATTAAAGCAACTGCTAATGTGGATGCAGAAAAATATACTATAAAAATACCTGTTCCTTTTCCAACATATGCTAAAGTTTCCTCAGCTACTTATCTGCAATATTTATTAAATGGTTACGTAAATCCTGCTTTATATACAAAAACTTCATATCAGCCATATCAAGATGCTGTTAATGAAGCTAAATTAGCATTAGCAAATCCAAATAATTTAACCACATCAGTTACAAATGCGATGATCAATCAACTTATGAAAACTAAAGAAGCATTAGTTAAACTACCAACATTTAACAAGCAAATTGCTCAGTTAAATGTTGCAAAATTTGATTTATTAAATCCAATCGAATATCAATATCCAAGTTTCAATGATCTTAAAACTCATGTGGAATCAATTCGTTCAAAAGTTAATACTTCTAGTGATTCTACAACTGAAGATAATTACAAACAACTAAATGAACAATTTGATACTAAATATGCTGCATTAGAAGAATCTACTGTCGGTGCAAAAATTAAAGAATACGAAGCATATCGTGATGCTCATTCATATCCATTTAATGATAAATACCAATTAAAGTTCCCTGCTTTATCAAATCAGTTGTTAACTGAGGTGCAAAATGATGATAATATAGTATATTCACAATATATTACAGCTGATAAAGTGCAAGAAGCCTTAGATTCATTAAAAGCTGTTACTGAATCAGTTATTAATGAACGTAATTTAGCAATTGCAAAATACAAGTTATTATTATTAGATCCGATTTCTAATGATAATAATGTCTGAACCGATGCATCATATCGTGAATATCAAGCTGTTTTAGATCGCATTGCTTCTAATGTTTCTGGTTCTAAAATTGATTTATTATCACAAGCGCAAATTAACCAAGATGAAGCCAATCTTAAAGAGACTGCTAAAGCATTAGTTGTAAATTCTACAAACTTAGATGATGCAAAAACATTAGCAAAAGCATTAATTGCTAAATTAGATGATAAATCCAACTACTTAGCTCGTGTTGATGCAACTAATAACTCATCTGAACTTACTCGAATCATCGAACATCTTCAAGAAGAATATTCATTCCAAGAATGAAGTAAATACACCGATGCTGTAAATGCAGTAAACAAAGATTTACCAAAATTATTGCAAGAGTCTAAAAAAGCTGCTCTTGAAAATCTTTTAGCAAAAGCATTTACCAAAACCGATGTAGACAAAGTTGCAAGCCAACTTACAGCATTATTAGACAAACAAAACCAAGTAACCACATTAAACCAAGACATCGATACTTTAATCGCTGGATTAGCTTCACAGGCCTTGAAAAACACTTATTCTAACTCACTGACAGCACTAAATGCACAATACGATGCGATGGTAAATGGTTTACAAAGCATAGATAAGCTTGATAGCTTAGCACAACCTACCTTAGATGCTTTAGCTGTGCTAAAAGTTAAGGTAAATGATGCAAACCAAACTTCTAAAGCAATTTCTGAAGAAATTAAAGATTTAACACCAGATATTAAACAAAGTATTTTAGATGATGTTAATAATGCAACTAATAATGATTTATTAGCTAAGGAATTAACAATTGCACAAAAACTAAGTTTCAATTATCTTTTAAATTTAGTTTCACAGCAAGCTGATCAAATCAAAGATGCTGCATCAAAAGAAAGTTTTAAGAACGAGTTAAAAGATGCAACCACAAAAGAACAGTTGTTGCAAATACGTAAAAAAATTGCTGACGTCCAAGAACAAGCTGATAAAGAAGCTCAAAAACCTGTTCCTGAAAGCAAACCAGAGCAACCTACAACTCCACAAAAACCTAAAGATGAAAATCCAAAAGTTGTTACAACTTCAAATAACAAAGGTGCCATTGCAGCAATCGTTGTGTTATTAGTCTTAGCAGCAGTATTAGTTGCAGCATCAGTATTTGTATTTAATAAAAAATCTAAGAAAAAGGATAAATAAAGAAGTATATAATGAAGAAAACTAAACTTAAAGCATTATTTTTTGGCGCTTCTGCAGTAGCAACTGCTTGTATCGCAGCTGCTACCAGCAACCAAAGTGAACAAACTGCTTCGCACCAAGAATATGCTATTTTTCCAATGGTTCATAATATTTTGTATCAAAACAAAACTTCTTTGATTAGTCAAGATGTTAACTTAGTATATGAAAACGGAATCGATTCAGCAACTAAAAACCGTATCCATGAAGCGCTTGCTTTTAGACATATTACTTCAAGCGAATCTAGAAGTCTTGTAAGCGGAAAAACCAACATCCTTGTTGGTATCCAAGGTGATAGTGACAATTTAGTTGATAATGATATTAAAAAAATAGATTCAAGCGATGATTTTGCAGCAAGTAATTTTGCTAAAAATGATGCATATGTAATTAAAACTCAAGATAATTACATTTCATTATTAGCAAAAGATTCAGATGCAGCTTTCTTTGGTGCAACTACTTTATGACATATCTTCCAACAACTTGATGGATATAAAATAGAAGATTTTACCATTAAAGATTACGCTGATGTTAAAATCCGTGGATTTATGGACTCACACCGAGTTTTTGATGGTGCTGAACATAATCAGACTAAAGATGAAATGATTGATATTATGCGCTTTTCAAGCTACTATAAAATCAATACTTATATCTTTGAACCTGATAAAACACTAGCTGGAGCTTATGCTAATAATCAAAATCAAATAACTACTAAAGATGGTGATTCAGATACAGATAAACAAACACAAAAAGCTTGAATGGTTCCACTCAATCAAGCACAACTGGATGAACTTACAGAATTAGCCAAAGTTTCAAAAGAAACTCATGTTAAATTTGTTTTTGCCTTAGATGCTTTATCAGATTTTACCAATGAAAATTATGATGCTAATTTAACACTTTTAAAAGCTAAATACTTACAAGCAATTAAGGCTGGTGTTCGTAAAATCGGATTAATGTCTATGGGTGAGCAATCACCTAAAACGGTGCAATTATTCACTGATTTAGTTGCTTGAATCAAGAGTTTAAAAAGCACCTATCCTGATTTAGATACTAATATTATCTTCCAAGGAAATTTTGGTCGCTCATCTGCGATTACTCCACGCTTACAAAAAGTGCTTCTACTAAAACACCAGGATTTATTTCATATTATGCATCGCTTCCATCAGAAGTGCAACCGTTAATTTTAGATGATGAATTTAATGATCACCAATACATTAATGAATACGATGTAGACAAATATACCCAAGATGGACAACAAATTAAACCGATCTTCTTTAAAGAATACCCAGATAATTTTGCTCGCGATGCAAATAAATTATATTTAAGAACTGCTGAAGAATTGATTCGTCCAAATGCTCAAAATGGATATAACGGAGACTATACATCAGTGAATGTTGATCCAAGTAAATTTACCGGATTTATTTTATCTACCGGAAATAAAAAAGCAGAGTTTTCAAAATTTGGTTTCTTCGATTTGGCTAACATTACTTGAAAAATATTACCAGCAGGTGATGGTAGACAAATTGAAAAGGATCTGATATATCAAGCTTCGTTTCGTGCTATTGCTAATAACACTGCAATTGAAACACCAGAATCAATTGCTTTAAGAAGACTAGGAGCATACATTGCTCAAGATACTTATTCAGAAGCACTTTTTGCCGGAGATGGATTAACTCCAGCAGCATCTAATTTTTATAATGTTTTAAATAGTGATAATAGCAATGGAACTAGTACTTATCATGAAAATGAAGCGCAAACTTATTTAACACAATTAAATTATATGTTTCCACAAATACAGATTTTATTAGAAAATAAATCACATTCTAAATTTATTAATACCATTCATGAATTTGTTTTAGCTGCTTCGGATTATTTTCAAGCACAAAAATACTTTGTGTTAACTTATATTGAAGCAAATAAATCTAATCCAGATGATGAAAAAATTGTTGATTATTATATAAAAGCGCAAAATTATTTTTTATCATATCAAAGTCGTAACTATTATTCAACTTCATTTAGGGATATTGGTATCGGATCACACTTTACCCGTAATCTTACTTCGTTATTAACACCACAGCTATTGGCAAAGGTAGAAAAACTACTTCCAACTGCTGCAGACCCACAAAATAATGGAATGAGTATTATTACCGATTTAACTAGTCCAAATACTCAACAAAATATTCCTGGTTCAATATTTACTTTAAATAACCAAAGACAATTCGTCTATACATTGGATGCGAATCGAACAAATAATAATCGTATCTTACCTAACAACTACTTTGGAGTTAAATTTGATAAACCAATCGATGTTAAAGACTTACAAATTAAATTTGGAACAAATACTTCTAATTCAGAAGAGTATTTCACTAAATTTAAAATTCAATATCATCTAAATACAGATAACAAAGATGTATGAAATGATTTACCTAAGGATCCTAATGCTCAATCAAGTAGTTCGTCTGATGGTTCGACTACAACAGATAACTCTTATACTTTAAGCAAATCTAGTTTTTCAACTTCAAATACCTTTAAAATTTCAGTAAACCAAAAAAATGTTCGTGCCATTCGTATGATTGATACCGAAACTGGAACTGGTAGAAATAAATGATTCCGTATTTATGAATTTGTTGTTAATACTGATACAGCTCCAAGGGCTGGAACAACTGCATTAGTCTTGCAACATGATGACCAAACCCACGGAAGTGATTCTGCTAATAAACTAAATTTTACAAATGATAATGTTTCAAATATAAATAAATCTATTTTTGATAATAGTGTTTCAATCAATAATTTTACTAATAATAAATTTATTCAATTTAAATTAGCTAATGCAGCTGAGGTTTCATCAGTAGTTATCGACCAAGGAAAAAATGACTCATCAGTTAGTTATTTAAATAATGGTGTAATTGAATATTGAGATGCTAATGCTAAAGCATCTGGTTCTGAATCTGATACTGGTGCTTGAGTTAAATTTGGTAACTTAGTTCTATCACAAAGATACCAAATCATTCGTGGTAAAGCATTTGCACAATTTTTCAGATTACGTTCTACTGATACTTCATTTTCTGGACCATTATCATTAGTTTCAATCCATTTATTTGGACCTGGAAATCAATATTTATATACTGATAAAAACTCAAGTGATACAACTAATTTGTTTACTCAAGTTGTTGATAAGGATGAATTTGGATTATTTGTTGGTAAAACAACTGGTTCCGATGGTGCTTCATCAACTACACCAGTAAACTTAACAACAGATAAATATGTTGGTTTAGACTTAAAGCAAATGTATCAACTTAATACTATTAAGTTAAACGGACAAGATAGCATTCCTAATAATGTATCATTAGAAACATCAAGAAACGGAATCGTATGATATCCATATAAAGGAACTTTTGATGATAACAACAAGTTTGCAAGATACATTAGAATTAAAAAGGCTACAACTACAACAGCTGAAAATAATCAGGAGCCAACTCTTTCTAGTTTGGATGTAAAAGTTGTAGATAGTAAAACATACGGAAGAATGATTGGTTCAAATGTGCAAACAATTAACGGTTGAGGTGAAGATACTCGTTATTCAGGTAATGCTATAGATGGTAATGTATCAACATATGATATTTATAATGGATATCCACTGCAAAATGATTATATCATTTATGATTTAGGAAATACAGTAACCTTAAATTCATTAAAGATGTATGTAGATAAAGATACTTATAACTATCCAAGATTCTTTAAAATCTTAGTTTCTGATAAAAATACTAATACTGATTCGGATTGACATGAAATCTATAACAGTACACCAGCAGGTGAAAGTAGCACTAATCCTACTTCGTTATCAGAAGTTAAAGATCCACAATATATTCAAACTAACAACTTATCATATCCACAATTTAAAAATATTGTAAAAGTAGATCCACAGCGACCAAATTATAGATATTTTGATGCTGATAAAATTTCTGCACTAACTAACAAAAATGTTCGATATGTAAAAATAGTATTTACCAAGACACTTAATATACTTTTAGATAATAATAATCATAATTTATCTCGTGGAGTACAAATTAATGAAATTGTGGTAAATGATAATTGAGATAATGTTCCAAAAGATCCAAGATTTGATGGAACTAATTATTTACCTGCTAATAAAAATAACTACCCAGTTAAATTCTTAGATGGAAATTACAACACATACTGAAGTCCAGATACACAAAATGGAAGCTTAAAATTCTATGTTGATCCTAATACATATGATGGTAAGGATTTATTAGTATATTCTGATGGATCAGCAACCAATGCAACCATTTCAGTGATGCTTTATGATAAAAATACTAAAAAACAAGAAACACAAAAACTTGGACTATTAGCATTTTCAAATATGACCTTTGATTTAACTCAATCAGATAGCAATAAAAAAATCATTGGGTTCCAAATAGACTGAAGTGATAAAAAACCAGTTATTTATGAACTTGCTCCATCGATGCGTCCTACTACTTCTAGCGGTGATAATAGCCACGAGCAAACAACCTTAGTAGCATTAAAAACACAAGTTGATAAGACACCAGAAAACTTTGATGCTTGAACTAAGGATGCTCAAGATCGTTGAAATAAATTAAAAGAACAAGTTAGTGCATTAGTTGCAGATAATGCAAAATTACCAATTAATACATTAAATAACATTAAAAAAAGTATTGAAAATGCACAAAAAGGTGATCTTAAAATAACAGCAGATAATGTTAAAACATTAAATGATATTATTAATGCTACACTTCCTAATACCTCATATGTGCAAGATGCTAACTATGCACTATATCAATTGTTATTAACCAGTGCAAAACAAATGATTGATCCAAAGAATCAAAATCTTTATTCACAAGCTGATTATCAAGCTCTAAAGGATAGATTCGATCAAGTGCAACCTACTTTAAAATACACCAGTTTCGATCAACAAGTTTCTGATTATAATTTAGCTAAAATCGATTCATTAGATGCAAGTCACTATGATCCACAAACTTTTGCAAAATTACATCAAGCAAAGAAACAACTTGATTCAAAAATTAAATCTGGAACAGCAACACCAGCTGATTACTACCAAGTTAACCAATTAGTAAAACAATCAATCGATAGTTTAAAACCAAATGAATTAGGAACTACATATACAAAGCTAGCAGATGCAATTACTAAAGCAAAAGCATTTATTGCAGAAAATGCTTTAAAATTCCCACAACAATCACAACAATTACAAAAACAAATTGATCAATGACAGGCAACTTTAAACAACAAAGATGCTAAGTTAGAGGATTTACAAAAAGCTTTAGATCGGATGAATCGTGCTAATGAAGATGCACAAACTCAAAAAGATGAATTAGTTGCTTCATTAGATAATTTATTGACACCACTTGCTAATACTGATGAAATCTATACCGATGCATCATACCAAACATATCTTGATGTAATTAATCAAATTAAAACACTCAATCATGATCCATCGATGTTAACTGCATCGGATATCCAAAAATATGTAAAACAAATTCAAGATGCACAAAGTATGTTAGCGATTTCACCAACTAAACTTGAAACTGCTAAAAAACAAGCTGTCACATTGACCGAAGGCCTAGATTCAGAAGTTCAACAAGAATTTAAAGATCAACTTGCAAAAGCAAAAGATACTGCTGCATTAGCTAAAATCATTAATGCAATTAATGATAAAGTGCAACAAAGCAAGAAAAATAAAGAAGTTTTATCTAATAGCATCAAACGTTTATTAGATAAACTAACAAACGAAAAACTCAAAGCAGACTTAGAGCAAGAAGTTAAGGAAGCTAAAACCGAAAATGAATTAGCAAACTTTAAATCAAAAGTGTTACAACTATTAAGTCCAAAACCAACCTTACCTGCTCAGCCAGATACACCAGAAAATGGTGATAATGATACTCAAAAACCAGAGCAAGGCGGAAGCACTAATAACCCATCAAATACCGAAGGTTCAAAACCACAAGAAGGAGGCAATAGTGGATCAACAACCACTCCACCTACTTCCGAAAACAAACCAAAAGACCAAAATCCACAAGATAATAAAAATGCACAAACATCAAAAACTGTTGAAAAATCTACTGGACCAACTGGTGGAACAATTGCTGGTATTGTAATCGCTGTATTAGCATTTGTTCTCGGTATAGCAACCTTTGGATATACTTGATTTAAAAACAAGAAGAAAAAATCAAATCAATAATTTTTAAAAACATCGCATCTGCGATGTTTTTTTTGATTCAAAAACACTGCAAAGCAGTGTTAGATATTTTGTTTTTGTGAATTATTTCATAACTGAAAGTATTTACCTTGATTTTGTAGCAGTTGCTGATGACTGCCTTGCTCGATAATTTGTCCATTATTAATTACTAATATCAGATCAGCATTTTTAATGGTGCTTAATCGATGCGCGATAATAAAAGTAGTTCGATTTTGCATTAATTTATCCATCGATGTTTGTATTTGATATTCAGTTAAGGTATCTATATTCGATGTTGCTTCATCAAAGATTAAAATAGGTGGATTTTTATAAGTAACCCTTGCAATTGTAATAAGTTGTTTTTGTCCTTGCGAAAGTTTGCTGCCACGATCTTTGAGATAGGTGTGTTCTTTAGCATCTAATTTATCTATATGCTCTGTTAAATTTGAGACAAGAATGGATTTATGTAACTGTTGCTGGTCAATTGCATCGAATCCGTAAGTTATGTTGTTGGCTACTGTGTCAGAAAATAATGATGCATCCTGTAAAATCATACCTATCACCTTGCGTAGTGAGTTTTTATCAATCTCTTTGATATTAATCCCGTCGATATAAATATCCCCGCTATTTTGCTCATAAAAGCGTATTAATAAGGAAGTGATGGTGGTTTTACCAGCGCCAGTTGGCCCAACTAGTGCGATTTTACTTCCTGCTTTTGTTTTAAATGAGATGTTTTTTATAGCAATATTTTGATCATATCCAAAAGACACATTATCAAAAACAACCTCTCCATGCACTTTTTGATAACCTGTTAAATATCCATATGCATCAGTAAATTTATATGCTCAAAATGCTGCATCTGATTCAGATTCGATGTATTGGTTGTTTTTTAAAACAACTTTAACAGCTTGGATGTTACCGTGATTGAGTTCTGGGGATTGCTTAAGAATATCAAACACACGTTTACCACCTGCTAATGCGATGATTATCGAATTGGCTATTTCTAAAATAGAAGAAACAGGGCTAGAAAAACTTTTAGCAAACTGTGTAAATGCAATTAATACCCCGACGCTTAATCCAAAACCTTCGCTTTGTCCGTTGATCAATAAAATTGCTCCGAAAATAGCTACAATAATATATCCTAAGTTGCCTGCTCACATTGCAAACGGAAACAACAAATCAGCATAACCACGGGCTTTTAGTTCGTCTTGGTATAAAGAATTTGAATATTTTTGATAATCATTTAAAACATTTTGCTCTTGACCAAAGATTTTTAATGTCTTTAAATTTGATACTACTTCTTCAGTAAATCCTGATAAAGCACCATTGCTTCTTTGACGCTTGATAAATCCTTTTTTAGATTGCATCCCGATAAAATATGAAAACATTAAAATTACTAACATCACTGCAAGCATAATTAAGGCAAGTTTTCAATTCAGCGAAAACATAACTACTACTGAAACACTTAAAGTGATAAATGTATCAATAACCTTAGGAAGCGAGTTAGATAAAAAATCCCTTAATGTATCAATATCGGATGTAAAGCGAGCCATTAAGTCGCCTTTAGAATTAGCATCAAAGAATGCAATGGGTAGACTTTGAATATGCTTATATAAGTTGCTACGTAACTTAGTCAATATATGATTTGATACTTTGATTAATAATCTTTTTCAGATAAAACCAGCGAAAACTGTTATAAAAAATCATACAGCTGATAAAGCAACAACAATATAAAACCATTTATAGTTAAATGTTTTTGCATAATTTTGTGCATTAGCAGAAAAATTATTTAAAAATCCATCAATAATAATTTTTCCGATAAAAACTTGATTATATAACAGACCACCTGAGCCAATAATGATTAAAAACAAAGAAATAATTAAAACTATTTTATTATCTTTTCATAGTAGTTTTAAAATATTTTTAAAGGTAGAAATTTTTTGTTTATTTGTTAGTTTTGGAACTTGCTTAGCAAAAGAGGTATGAAAATTATTTCGCATCAAGACCTCCTAAAGCACCTTGCAACATATTTAGTTTCTGATAATATGAATTAGTTTTTATAAGTTCATTGTGAGTACCTACATTTGTTATCATTCCATTTTCAATCACAACAATTTGATCACAAATAGCAAGTGAAGCAATTTTTTGTGAAACAATAATTTTGGTAGTTTTAATGTTATTTAAAACTGATAAAATACTTTTTTCAGTTTTAGCATCTAATGCTGATGTTGCGTCATCTAAAAGTAGTATTTTAGGATTTTTAATCAATGCTCTTGCTAAATATAACCTTTGCTTTTGTCCACCTGATAAATTTTTACCACCCTGTAAAATTTGATAATCCAATTGTTCTTTTTGACTTGCTACAAAATCTCAGATGCAAACTTGTTTTAGCACATCGATAATTTGCTCATCGCTGGCATCAGGATTACCTCATTTGATGTTATCACGAATGCTTCCTAAAAAAAGTGATGTATCTTGAAAAACTGCTGAAATACCAGAGCGAAGCGAAGCAAAAGAATAATCTTTTACATCAATTCCATCTATTAAAACATTTCCATCGGTTGCATCATAAAATCTTGGTATCAGAGAAAGCAAGCTACTTTTTCCTGATGATGTAGCACCAATTATCCCGATGCTTTGACCTACCTTAATTTTTATATTAATGTTTTCTAATGAGTTGAAAGAGTTACCATGATATTTTAAGTACACATTTTTAAATTCAATTTCACCTAAAATTTCTTTATTAATGCAAGTTTTTTTTTCAATAATCGAAACTTGATGCTTAATTAGCTCATTATATCTTTTAGCACTTGGTATAGAGCGAAACAGTTCACCTGAGATGTTTAAAATTCCTAAAAAAGAGCCAGTTATCATTCAAATGTAAGTTGAAAAAGCTGTAATAGTACCGATTTTTATTTTTTGTGCAAGCACTTGATTTACACCAATAACAACTAAAGCAATCACTGACATAAAAATGGTATTCATAATCACAATATGATATCAAGTAAAAACCTTTTCACCTTTGATGTTAATATCTCGCATTTGATTGTTTACAGCATCGTGGTTTTGTGCTTCTTGGTTTTCTGTTACATATGATTTAATCAGCCTCATAGAATTAAGGTTTTCTTGCAACTTTGTATTATATTGATCAGATTTTTTAAATGTTTTATAAAAAATCGGGATACCGTATTTTCACATAATTAAAAAGAAACCAAATAATAATGGTAAACTGACTGCAAAAATAATTGATAGCACACCTGATTGTGTAATAGCAAAAACCAAAGAACTGATAAACATAATTGGTAGTCTAAATAACGGTCGGCCCATAATACCATACAACTTTACAATGTTATCAATATCGGTATTAAGTCGGTTTACAATCACACCTGTTGAAAATTTATCCATATCTTCAAATGAAAAAGTTTGTATTTTGGAAAAAAGTTTCAAGCGCAGATTCTTAGCAAAACGATACCGTGCAATAACATTTAAATAAGAGCTAAGCATCGTGAAACCACCGATTAAGATACCAAAAGAGACTAATAATGCAGCATTTTTAAGCACAATGTGATATTTATCATTATAGTTTTTGAATGCATCAGAAACTGTATCAGTGATGTCTTTAACAAATAAAGGCATATATGTTTCTAAAATGATGCTAGAAACACCTAGCAAAATAGTAACCAGAAATAAAATTCTGGTTCCATAGGTGATAGAAAATAAAGAAATTTTATGATTCATTATTTAATGTGTCCATCGTTAATGCATTTGCAATCCACATTTTCAGTATTTAATGTATGTGTAGTGTTAAGAAGATCAAAATATTTCTTTTTAAATTTTTTATTTAAAAAGTAATAAGTGAATAAACCTTTTTTGTTAGCATCAATGATGTTTTTTTTCTTTAGGTCGCTAAGGTGTTTTGAAATATTGGCTTGTTTGCTTTTTAAGGTTTGAGCAAGTGTTAAAACATCGCATTCTTGTTCGTGACAGGTAAATAAGTGCAAAATAATTTTTCGTTTAATATTTTTTGAAAGTATTGATAAAACATCAGAAAGGTTCATTATTTATCCTTTCGTTCTATTTTCATTTCAACAGTTTTGGTAAATTCATCAACATCTTTTAAAAAGTCATCATTTACCACGGTTTTAGTTTGCTCATCAGATATTTCATCGGTATTACTCATAATTCAATCTTTTGGATCTTCGTATAAATAATCTGTTGTCAAATTATCAAAAGTTGATTTATTATCAACTTTTATCCCAATTGAATCTCAATAATCACTTTCATTTTCAGTAAATTCTACTTCTTTGCTGACGTTTAAATATACCGGTGCTGTAACTTCTTCATCTTTACCAATCACAGCAACTGATGCATCTGAATCATCTGGGATTGAAATATCTTCGGTTTTGACATCAAGGGTTTGATTTCCTGTTTCTTCTTTAATATCTTCATTAGTTTGGATACTCTGACTAAAAATTTTATGTAATTCTGCATCTAAATGATCATCATTTTGGATAAGTGATGTAAGAATCATAGCATCATTTTTATCTTCTTCAATTGAATGATAATTAATTTGTTGGGTAACCTTTTTAACTTCTGTATTTTGCTCTTGCTGCAAGGTATTTTGAGAACTTGTAAGTTTAATATCAGCATCAGTAACAACAAAAATATTAGTTTTATTTAAAATGTAGGTATTGGTTGGTTGGTTTTCTGAAACTACTTCATCAAAATCAAATCATAAACTAATTTGATTTTGCATAGTAATTCAATTGATTGGATTAATTACAATAACATCGTATTTTTTAGCCTTTAAGAAGCGATATTTATCGCGGATGGCTAAATATCCATTTATAGCATTTTCTCCGTATTCAAAAGTGTCAAAAAGCACACATTTATAAGGTTTTTCATTCTTAGTAATAACTAAATCGATGTCTAAAGATCCGATGTTATATTTGGTAAATAATTCATAATTGTGTTTACCTTTAATAATATCTTCAAATTCAGTCTTCACAAGTTCTTTAAATCAAGTTACTTTACTTTGGTTTTCTACCGATGAATCAAGTTTTTTAGATGCAAATGTTTCTTTTAGAAGCTCTCTTTTTGAATCAGCATCCCTTTCTAAAAACTGTAATCATTTTTTAAAAATAATTAAATCATCCGATGAATTTGGCAGAATTTGTATATCATCTGCTTTAATAGTTTTGATCACTATCATTTTCTCTTTAGCACGCGATATAGCAACATTCAAAGCATTTGAACCACCACTTCGTGAAACATATGTAGAATTTAACTTAGTGGATTTATCATATGAAATAGTAGCAATTACTAAGTCTGCTTCATCTCCTTGGATATTTTCGATGTTGCGGATTAATAGTTTTTTTTGATTAATTGCTGCTTCTAAATTTGGATGGTAAGAATAAATTAGGTTAGTTAAATAATCACTTTGTCGTGAGTTGAATGCTAATAAAATGATTTTATTATATTTATCTAAATTTAAATTAAGTAACTGTAATGCTTTTTGTGCTTCAACTTTGTTGTGATTATCTTCTCAGTTTCCATCAACTTGATATACTTCAACTGAATTTTCATCACTAGCAGATGCATTATCAACTACATCGAGGGTTGATTGATAAAAGTACTTAGATGAAAAAGTCATTAATGCAGCATTTTTAGCACGATAATTTTTATCTAAAATAATTTGATATACTCCTAATGATAAAGCATAATCAAGTAGTGAATCCACTTTACCAAAAATGGTATCATCAGTGTTTCGTGAACCAAATCAGTTGCTTGGACGCATTTGTTGTTTATCTCCTGCTAATATCTTAGTTTTAGCTAAATATAAAATCGGTAAACCTTTTTCAATGAATATTTGACTAGATTCATCTAAGATTGCATAATCAAATTCTTCTTTATTTCAAGTAGATAAATCTGTATCTGGTGTTGCTACAATTACAGGGAAGATTAATTTAATCATTTCAGCATATTTTTTAACAAAACGATACGGTTCAAGATTTTGGATGCGAACACTTTGTGAAAATTCACGATATAATCGTTGCAATTGTGGGTTAAATTCTTTGATTTGCTTTACATAGCGCTCTAAGGTAATGTTTTTAACTATCTCAGCACTTAATGTTTGCTGATCGAAATTGATATTTTTAGATTCGTTGATAATGCGATTTAGGTATTTTACCGAGTTACTAACATTTTTAATAGAATGAAAATTGTTTATTAATCGGTATAAACTTCCTGAAAAGTTGCTTAATTTGTTTTCGATCTGCTTAGCAACATCGCGAATCTTTCAATATTTTTTCATAAAAAATAAGAAATAACTATTATTTTCTTTTAAAATGCTTTTTGCAACTTTTCCTTCTTGTAAGGTTGATGAAGGGTAAATAATATCTTTTGGTAAATCATTAATAAACTGTGGATCATTTTCTAAATCGACATCCATTTTGTATTTGTATAAATAGTAATATGCTTGAAATAGTTGGTTTATCCCATCTTGATTCAGGATATTATTTACATTAACAATATGTCTGCTTTCTTGTTGGCTTATTACTGGATATTTTTGTAGTTGTTGCTTTGAATCAAAATTTTCCAGCATATCAAGGTATTCTTGAATAGGTTGATAAAACTTTTTCTTTTTAACATCTTTATAATTAAGTAAAAATAAACAAAATTTACTTAAAATTCCAAGACGTTCATTAATAACATCTAAGGCAGCTTTCTTTTGTGAAGCAACAATAACTTTTTTACCATAAATTAAAATATTTGTTATTAAATTAACGATTGTCTGTGATTTTCCAGTTCCAGGAGGCCCTCAGATAATGGTATTTTGCTGTAATGCAGATAAAACTGCTTTATCTTGTGAAAGATTGGATTTAGCAACATTAAATAATGAAATATTTTCATTTTTAAGAAGTTGTATCACTTTGTTTTTATATTTGTTTTTATCAAATTCAACCTTAAAAATATCATTAATTTCATCGTTATTAATAATTTCTTTCATCCGATTGCGTGAATATCCACCTCAAGGTTGAAAAATCCCTAATAACATACCCTTATGAAACATTAAGTTTTCATTAATAATCAAATCACTGCGAAGTGGAGTAAATTTATCATATAAATCATTAGGTAAGGTAAATAAATTGTTTCAATCGGTTTTTAGTTTTTCAAAAATTGCATTAATTTCAAAGTTCTCAAAGTTAGAATCGATGTTAAGGTTAAATCCTGAGTTGTTTAAAAAGAAAATGAGTTTTTCATTAACTTTAATATCTCCATCTGAAAATAAATAAGGAATAGTATTTTTAAATTTAATTTGAACTTCTTTAAAAAACATTGGCGCATAAATAACTTTGTCATCTTTGCGCAGTGAAACAAACAAAAATCCGATGTGTAACGGTCATGTATTGGTTTCATCCAAAATGGATGTTACTTTATTATCTAAAATTTTTCATTTGCGAATCGCTTTTTGTTGTATATGTTCTAAAAAATTGATCACATTTTTTTGTTCATATTCAAAATTAGCTTTAAAATCTACCTTAGATGTTCTTATATATTTATTTGCTTTTGATTCTAAAAGAGATTTTAAAGAATTAAAATCGTAAGTATTTTTAACTTGATCGATAAAATCGATCAAGTTTCCATCTAATAAACTGATCTCAAATTTTTCCTTATTCAAAACTTCTTTAAAATCTTCAAGACGTAAAAGATTATAAATATCTACACAATTATTTTCACTAAGTTTAGTAAAAATTGATGCATCATTTTGTGAGATATCGAGCAAATTATCTAAAATTACTTGGTATTTGTTTTCTTGCATAAGTACCTACTTGATATATTTTGCTAAAGCATCTGCTACTGCTGCTGTATATTGTTCAAAAGTGATAGAAATAGAATTAGATTTTAAAAACAACCCACGAACACCTTTTAAAGCCTTTATTGACTGTATATCAATTATTTTAGTATCTTTTAAAGTGATATTAACTCTGTAGTGTGTATTGGTTATTTCGATAATATTTTCATGTTTTAATGCATTAATTAATGTTTGAATTTTAAATGGTAAATTGTTTTCTTGGTAAATAGTATTTTTTTGATGATTTTTACTTTTATTTTTTCATTTTAATCAAATGAATCCAAAGGTTATAATGGTATAAAAAATAATAATTCAGGTTCTTTTTTTCATATATTATTAATTTTACAACATTTACCATAATATAAAATAGAATATATGAATTTAGTCAAAATTTACTTATTTTTTTTAGTTGTTTTTAATTCAATTTAACTAAAAATTTAAATAACTAATTATTTTTTATATGATAAACATTATTATGCTTATTTATATAAAAAAACTAGTAAATATTACTAGTTTACAACTATAATTCTGATTAATAATTATCTTCTAAGACTTCGAGAATCATAAATCATACATTGAATTATAGTTTTTTTGATTTGAAATAATTTTTGTGTTTTCTGAGTTTGCTTGCTTCAATCCTTGCAAATATCTTGCATCAGTAGATTCAACATTATTTATATGTAAATTTTTTATATTATTATCAAGAGAATTATTTCGATTTACTAAATTTTGATTTATTCCACTTATAAATACATTTACATCTATAAAACTAAATGATTTTTGTTGATAAACTATATTTTTTATAATTTGTACATCATTAGATAAATTAAAATATTTAACAATTTCAGAAATTATTCGGCTAATTTCTTTATTTGTGTTGACATCTGTTTTAATGTTTACAAAAACTTTTGCAGCATTTTGGATTTGGGAATCATTTAAATTATATGTAGAAAACTTCTTAATTATTTTACTACTTAAATTGCTTCCGGATGCTTTTGCAGCAGTAATATAAGTTAATCCTGAATTTGCTAACATCTTCTTTAAATTTGCAAGATTTATTGAATTATTCGCATTTTCATTTAAGAAGTTAATTAAATAACTTAATTGTAAGTTTGCGATTTTATTAATTTCTTGATCTGGAAAGTCTGGATACATATGATGTATTTTTTGCGTTGATACAAAAGTGTATGCATCAGAACATTCAATGATTTTATCTAAATATTGCTTTATATTAGGTAAATATGAATTTTGTAAAGGTATTTTGATAACTGAAACAACTAATTTGTTTAGCATTTTTGCTAATTTTGTTATTGCAGGAGTTAACCAAGTTCCCACATTGTCTATATAACTGCTGATTAACACAATTTCAGCATCTGCTAGTATATTTTTTAACATTAATGCATCAATATGACTGCTAAAGTCATCAATATTATCTTTTAGATTCTCTTTTATTAATATTTTGCTTTCACAAAAACTTTTACTGAGTTCTTGTTTATTTGCAAAAATTGCAATATATTCAATTTCATCATTTTGCTGAAAAGAAATTGGGTTTTCACAAAAACTACCACATATATCTAAAATTTTAATACTTTTCATTAATGTTTAAAAGCAAAGATTCTTTGTCAAAAACTTTTATTTTTGATATATGTTAAATCAATTTCACGTGTAACGGTTTGTAAGTGTCCGCTATCATCATAGTTAAATGAATTAGCAAAAATAATTGACTGTTTAATAATTGGATCAAGTTTATGTATCAAGTTAAGACCACCTTGGGTAATGGAATTTAATTGATAAAAACCTTTCAGTAGTTTTGAATCAATGTTTATTTGCTCTGTAAGTTTTTTAGTTATAAAGTCTGTTAATAAGTCATTGCTGCTATTAATTCAAACTTTTAATTCTTTGTTATTATATTTTAAAATTTGGTTGATTTTTGAACATAATATATTTACAAAGTTTATCAAAAGTGAATATATATCATTGTTGATTTCATCGAGAATTTGACCAGAATCACAAGATAAAATTTCATTGATTCTTGCAAAAATAACTTTTTTACTTAAATTTTGATCTAAAAACTTATTTACTATAACATCTGTACCCATTGCGATGTTAATAGTATTGAGAATATAGCCATTTTTTACAAAACTTACATAAATATTACTATCACATATGTTAACTAAAAGGTTGTTATTTTCTTGATTAAGTGTGCTTGCAAGAATTTGTTGAAAGGTTGCAAGTGTGTATGTAATATTTTTTTTGTTTAAATTTGTCAAGTATTTATATGTCTTTACAAGAAAGGAATTTAATTGTAAATTATTTGTTTTAACAAATAATTGACTTTGAAATTGATGCAAACTTTGATAATCTTTGTCTTTTGGAAAAGTATCATAGTATTTATAAACACCATTATAAAATGTTTGATATTGGTAGTTAAAGGTATTTAAATGAATAAAATCTTCAATTTGCTCAGGTTTTTCATTTAAAACATCTGTATTAACTTGCTTTTGACTAAGGATGTATTTAGTTTCTAAAAATAAGTCATCTTTTAAATTGATATTAATAAAAATATCATCTTTTTTGTATTTTTTGGTATAAGTGTTGATTTTATCTTTAATAAAATCTAAAATAATTATGGATTTTTGATAATAGATTTTAACATCTTCGGCAATTTTGCTAAAGTTGTTATTTGAATGTTTAACAGAAGAAAAGTAAAAATGATTTTGATGAATATTGAAATTTAAAAATATTTTCATTTTAACTCCTTCTATATTAATTTAGTTAATTTACGTAATTTTGCACTTTTTGAGCGTCGATTAATTTGAATTTCTGCTTGAGTAGGCAAAATTTGTTTTTGAATAAATGCTTTTGGTTCTTGAATCGGTAATTTGTTTGGTAGTTTTGACTTACAAAGCTGATTAAAATGCTCTTTTACTACCTTATCTTCAATTGAATGAAAGGTGATAATTACTAAGGAAGCATTGATTTTTAACAAATTAATGGCATCTTTTAGCATTGTTTTTAAAGAGTTGATTTCATCGTTTACTTCGATGCGAATTGCTTGAAATACAGGTTTTGCAGGATTTTTAGCACGTAATAATGCAGCAGGATATGCTCTTTTTATCACATCAACTAATTTTAGTGTTGTTTCAATAGGACGCGATGCTATAATGGCTTTCGCAACCCGACTAGCAAGTTTTACATCAGCGTATTTATATAGCAACCGTACTAAATCACTTTCACTATATTCGTTAACTACCTTATAAGCAGTTAATTGTTGATCTTGATTCATACGCATATCTAAAATTGCATCTTTGTTGTAGCTAAATCCACGGTGACCTTGATCGATTTGTGGAGATGAAACACCTAAATCAGCAATAATTCCATCAACTGAATAAACACCTAAATCCGATAATCTTGATTTTATATCTTTGAAATCACTTTTGATTATCGTGAAGTTATTCGATACTTTTTTAAGACGTTCAGATGCTATCTTAATAGCATAGTCATCTTTATCAAAAGCATACAAGTGTCCGTTTTCAAGTTGCTTTAATATCGCTTCTGAGTGACCACCCATTCCAAGGGTTAAATCGATATATATTCCATTTTTATCTATGTGCAAGGATTCGATGCTTTCATTAAGGAGTACAGAATAATGTAAGTTTGTCATTATAGCAGCGAAATTTTTTCTGCTAATGCCGACATATCTGAAAGTGATATTTCAGCATTTTCTGCATCAAATTTTTCCTTAGCTCAAATTTCAACAAGCGAACCCATACCCACAAATGTTATTTCTTTTTTGATAGCAAGATCAGTAGTAATTTTTTTCGGGATGCTAAAACGACCCACTGAATCTAGTGTGGCTAAAAAGGAATTACCAAGAATAAATCTAGTTACCTTTCTCACATCCTTATTAAAGAAGCTTTTTGATTCAATATTTTGACGGTATTTATCAAATTCTTCAATACTGCGTAGTTCGGCATTACCATCAAAACCGATGCTAACCATAAATTGATTACCCAACTGTTCTTGAAAGACTGGAGGTAAGATAACACGGTTTTTGTCATCTAGGTTTCTTGTATGTTGTCCAACCATTACCACGTCCTCCCACTATCTAATAAAATTCTACCACTATTTACCACCACTTATAAATAAAATTTTAATATTTTTTATCTTTTTAGTTTCTTAATCAATTTTGTTTTGACTAAAACAAAAGAAAACACCTATTTTTATGTATATTTAAAAATAGGTGTTAAAAAATTTGTGAAAAAATTTTCCACATTTTATCAATGTGGAAAATAATTTTAGTTTTGGTTATTAAATCATTCAAAGGCAGCAGTAACATTTTCTATTTCACCGATAACAGTAACTGTATCATTTTCATGTAAGACAGTATCAGCAGTTGGTCTAATTTTCTTTTGTTGGGTTTTAATTAACACGATTGTTATTTCTCATTTGTTTAAATTTAGATCACGAATTGGTATATTACAAATACTTTTGTTTTTAATTACAGAGTTTCCTAACACAAAACCATCACCGAGTTCTTGTAGATTCTTGCTATATAAAATAAATTTTTCATTTGATGCAATTAATGCAGCACGGATTCCGGCTTCTTGTTCAGGCCGCAAAATTGCACTAACACCAATTTGTCTTAGCACCCTTGCGTGACGACGACTTACAGCGCGAGCGATAATGTTTTTAACTTTTAATTCTAATAAGGCTGCAATGATTTCGATATTATCAGGGACAGCAACAACGATTGTTCCGATTTTTTCTACACCAATTGCTTTTAGCAATTTTGTTTCCGCAGCATCACCTACTATAAGCCTTTGTGCATCATCTTCATAAAGTTTTAACCGTTCTGAGTCGGTATCGATAATTGTAATTTGCTTGCCTAATTTAATTAACTCTTCAACAACGGCCTGTCCGAAGCGACCTAACCCGATAACAGCGATGTCATCGCTTTGTTTAAATTTCATATTTTCTCCTAACCGATTGCTAGATCAGCATCGATGTATTCATAACTGCGATCTTTTGATTTCTTACGTTTTCATACCAACAAGGTTGATGAAACACCGAATTGACCGATAAACATTGTTAATATTAATGCAAGTTTTGAAGCAACATTGAGATCTTTAGTTATTCCAGTGCTTAATCCGGTAGTTCCGAAAGCACTAGAAACTTCAAAAATGATATGCATTGGATCATAATAAGGTTTTGATAAATTTGAACCAGTTTGCATCATATTTGATGTACTGATGTGTCCACCTGAAACATCAAAGGAAGTAAATGTGATTAAAGTGACAAAAAAGACTAAGACAAAAGCTAAAATAAAAGTTTGTGTAGCCATAAAGACGGTTTTTTGTTCAATAGCACGTTTAAACATTCTTACCCGTTTGCGACCCATTAAAACAGAGATGGTAGTCATTAGCAAGACAGCAAAAGTAGTTGTTCGTATTCCACCACCTGTTGATGATGGTGCAGCACCAATAAACATCATAGCTGTTCATATTAAAATTGAACTTGCACTAAAATCTCGTAAATTCACACTTGAAAAACCAGCAGAACGTGTTGAAAAAGTTGTGAATATTATCGCAAAAGTTTTATCAAAATTGTTTCCGTACATATAACCTTGATTAATATAATGTTTTAAATTTTCAAGATTATCCTTACTTGTGTTTAATAAATTGTATATTTTTAATTCCGAATCACTAAGATTATTTGAATTTGTGATATTTAAAAGATGTGAAAATTTTTGGTTATTATTAATTGCAGATAATCAAGTATTGTATTCTTGATAATATGCTCCTGGGATATAAACTTTATTTCAGATAGTATTTTGTGATTTAGATGTTGCTTCAAAGGAAATTGTTAAAATAAAACCTACTAAAAATACTAAAATATAGGAAATAATTGAAACTTTGGTAAATAAACTAAAGCGATGTTTTCCTTGGTATCTACGGATTTTATGTTTTAAATAGCGATGGATATCATATATTGTTGGATAACCTAAGCCACCTATCACAAAAAGGATGATAAATCATATTTGTAATCCAAAATTAAGATAATAAGGCATGATTGAATTACCAGAAATAATGTCAAAACCAGCATTATTGATAGCTGAAATAGTGTGAAAGAAACCAAATCTAAATGAGTGTGCTCAGTTTTTATAAGGATTTATATATTCGCCTTGTGTTTGTAAATATGATTTAATTCCTAATGTTTGTTGTGGTGGAGTGTAATAAAAATAAATCGACATTAAAATACTTGAAATAAGTATGACAATTAATAAAAATTTCAAAGAAGATATAATTAATTTTATAGTTACATTAACATCCGAACTACCGCGTTCATGCTGGAGCAGTTGCACATTTCCAATTGATGTGATTTGTCTACCTAATAAATAATTGAAAATAAAGAATTTTAAGGCAAATATCCCGATTCCACCAAGTAAAATTAAAATAGCAATAATCGCTTGACCAAAATAATTTCAATGTGAAAAAGTATCATAGACAACTAATCCGGTATCTGAAAAAGCACTCGCTGTTGTAAATAAAGCATTAATATAATTATCAAATGAAGTTCAGTTATGATTATATGTCTTTTGAGTAATTGGACTTCAAAGCAGTAAACTAAAAATCAAAACTACAAAAAAATAAACAATTAAAAGATATTTTAATTGCGAAATATTTCTGCGTCAGTTTAAAAATTTTATAAATAACTGGACTAATTTTAAAGACTTAAGGAATTTACGAACCTTAAACCAAAAACTCATGTAACTCCTTAGAGATTATTTATCAGATTGCATAGAACGCATAATTTGTCTAATTTGTGATTCACTAGCAGTGCGTCCCATTTGTTTAAACATTATTCGAATTTGTTTTTCTGTAATAGGTGGATTTTCTTTAAGTTGTTTTTGAAACATTTTTTTTGCAACAATAAATGTTACAACTGCAGCGGCAAAAATAACAAAAATGATAACACCTATCATCATACCAACAAATGCTCCTGTTGACATTTCAACCATTGTTACTCCTTAATAATTAATTATACTTAATTTTTTGATATTCTGAATCATTAAAATCCTTAAGAAAATTAACTATCAAATCACTAGCAGCTAATAAATCAGAAATTGCACAAACCCCGATGGGACTATGTAAGTATCTTTGTGGTAGTGAAATTGTTAACACAGATGCCCCACCTGGAGCAAATTGTAATTCCTTAGCATCAGTTCCTCCACCAGCAGCAACAAATTTATAAGTAGGAATTTGATATTTATTTGATATTTTTATAAATGCATCAATTAGTTTCGGATCCATCAAGGTTCCACCATCTTTTACACGGATTGCAGCACCTGCATTTAATTTGGTGCTACCTGGTATAGTTGCATATGTATCATGTGAAGATGTAGTATCAAGAGCAATTGCAATATCTGGGTTAATAATTGAAACTGATGTTCGAGCACCACGGGTTCCAACTTCTTCTTGTACAGTTCCTACTAAATATAAATTTACATCTAAATCACAATTAGCTATCTGTGAAGCAATATCATCTAAAACTGCTACACCTGCACGATTATCCATTGCTTTTCCACCAATTAAATTTGTATCATTGAACAAAATTGTTTCACCTGATAAATAAACTCTATCCCCTATTTGAACTCCTGCAGCAATTGCTTGTTCTTTTGAATAAAAACCAAAATCTGCATATAAATCATTATTTGTAAGAGCTTGTGAAATTTTTGATGCTTCCATAATATGGATGCTGGTATGCCCGAAAACACCTATATACTCTTGTTTTGATGAAGTGATTAATTTTGCTTTAGTTCCAATAACAACAGAGGCTCAAATTCCGCCTACTGGAGTTAAAAGAAGTTGTCCAGTTTTGGTAAAATCACGAACTAAATATCCTACTTCGTCCATATGAGCAGCAATCATTACTTTTGGAGCATTAGGGCTACTTGCTTTTTTATAAAAAATAATTGAACCAAATTTATCTCTAGATACTTCAAAATTATTACTAATATTTTTACGAAGCAAACTTGCAACAGGTTCTTCGTAACGCGACATTGCATCAGTTTGCATATAAGAAATTAATTTATTTTTAAATTCATTTTGTCTTGGTTCTGTAACATAATAAGATGGTTTATTGCTTTGATCTGACATAATTTCCTTTTATAATATATTCTACCAAATTTTAAAAAATAGCCCATAATTATTGGACTATTTTTTTAGAAGAAATCAGTAATTTTTGCTCGGATGTTTGTTGTAATTTCTTTTTGTTTTGAATTTGTATAATGCATTTTATTATTATTTAATAAGTTTTGCAAATAATTTCTTTCTTGTTCATTTAACAGATGCATAATTGAAATTAATTTTACATATGCTTCGTTTTTATTGTTTCTTTCTTGAAAGTTTTTATATCATGAAAGTTTGTTTTGCAAACGATTGAAATTTATATTGTGTCTACCGATCTTGTTTTCAAAACGACTTTGACTTCCATAATGAGCATTAAAAAAATTGATAATGCGATACTTTAGCATACTTCAAAAATAGTTAGCAAAAGGGATGTCCTGCTGATTGCGTTTTGTTTTTAACATCTGCAATAGTTCATAATATGCTGCATTTAATATCTCATCAAAACTAAATACATGATCAAAATATACATTTTGGATTTTATGACATACAGCGAATAAAATTTGCTGGTATTGCTTTATAAATGATTGAATAATCTGATTATTTGTGATGTGTTTCTTGCTTTCATCCAAGTTTAAAAACTCAATAACTTCTGAATCAAGATTTTTGATCTGGAACTTAGTCCTCATTTAATTTACTGATATAATCAAAAAGGATAATACCAGTTGCAACCGAAACATTTAAAGATTGTATGCTTCCGTATTGTTTGATATAAACACTTTGATCGCAGACTGACAAAACACTTTTTGAAACTCCATCTCCTTCATTTCCTACAACTAAAATAGTTGGTTTATTATATTTTATTTGTGTGTGTGGAATTGCCTTAGCATCTATGGTGGTAGCATAAGATCAATACCCAAATTTTTGAAGTTTCAAAATTGTTGCCGAAAGACTAGATACTTTGTAAAAATTGATATTTACAAAACCACCAGATGCAACTTTTAACACGGTAGAATTAATTAAAACACTTTTTTCTTTTGGAATAATAATGTCTTTGATTCCGGCTGCATTAGCAGTTCTAATGATTGCACCAAAATTATGTGGATCTTGTAAATGATCTAAAATTAAAATACATTGTGGTTTGGTTTTAATTATAAGATTTATATCTTTATAATTAAAACCATCTAATATACCAATAAACCCTTGGTGGTTTTCCTTGGTTATATTATTTAAAAAAGCATTATCCTTTATTTCTACATTGTTAGTCTTCTTTAAAAATTTAGTGTATTCTGCTTTAGCTAAATATATTTTTTTAAATTTATATTTAGCAGCAATTGCGTCAAGCAAGGTGTTTTTTCCACACACTAATAATTCTTTCATATTTTCTTTAAAATTTTTCATAACATTTGTCCATATTTAGACCAATTTTTGTTCCATTAAGGTATTTCTGAGTAAATCTGCATTTTGGTAGTCTTTATTTTGCAGATGTTCTTGTCATTGATGATATATTTTGACATAAGGTAGATAATCAAAATCACAGATATCAAATCTTAAGGTACTAAAAATTTCAGTAAGTAAACTAATATCATTGCTTTTTTTATTGATATTAATGTTTTTAATTAAATCATTAATCTTTTTATTAAAATCAGAAAATTTTTGTTGATATAAAAGTCGCATAATATTTTTGTATTTATCTTTATCATAGTTGCTTTTAATATTTTTTAGGTATTTTAAAAAGAAGATTTTCTTAATTCTTTTTAACAAAATTTCGATATTGTTTATTGCATTATCATCGATGTTAATATTTGCTGTAAAAGAATTTAGCAAAAATAATAATTTTAAGTGATCACCTGTATATTGATTCAAAAAATCTTTTGCTAAAATAAAATTTTGTAATGATTTAGACATCTTTTGTCCTTTTAAATTAATTTGTCCAGTTCGCAATCATTTTTTGGTGATATCATTATCTGTTACTGCAAAATATTGGATATTTTCATTTTCATGATGTGGAAATGTCAAATCCATACCGCCTCCATGGATATCGAGTCCATCATTATTAAAATGTTTATAAACTAAAGCTGCACACTCAGTATGTCAACCTGGCCTACCAATTCCAAAAGATGAATGATATTTTATCCCTTTATCAGTTGTTTTTCATAAAGCAAAATCAGCATAAAACCTTTTATGTTCTCTAAGATTTTCATCAAAAATCATATGTTCAATTTTTTGTTTTGATACTATACCATAGTGTGATAAGTTATTTTTTATATCAAAATATAATGAATTTTGTGATATATATGTATGATTTTTTAATGTCATTTTTTTTATAAAATCTTCAATAATATCCAAATTTTTTGTAACATATTCATATTGATAAACTGTGTCAACTTTTAACTTTTTTAAAATATCTAAATAATAAGTTGCATACTTTGTAGCTATTTCTGATTCGCTGACATTTTCCTGTAAAGCTCTATTAATGATTTTATCATCGATATCTGTTATATTATGTATAAATTTAAAGTCGATATTTAATACTCTGGCCGCTTTTAAAATAAGATCCATAGTTAATATTGGTCTAAGGTTCCCAATATGCACATCATTATATACAGTAGGTCCACAAACATAAATTTTTAGCATATGATTATTATATAGTTTTTCAAAAGAAGAGAATTAAAGAACAAAAAATATGGAATTTATTCAACAAAAACATCAAAAATAACAATATATAAAACGTTTTGTGAAGATATTCATATATTAAGATTTATAATATAAAAGTTATAGGAGTAATATGGAAGTTAATAAAGTGTATCAGATGGATGTTATTGAGTTTTTAAAGAATTTAAAAGATAACTCAGTTGATTTAATCATTGCAGATCCACCTTATAATTTAAATAAAAGCAGTTGAGATAAATTTGAATCTAATCAGGAATATTTTGAATTTATGTATTCTTGATTAGATTTAGCAGTTATGAAATTAAAAGATACAGCAAGCATATATTTGTTCAATAATTCATATAATTCTGCTTTCATTTTAGTTTATTTAATTAACAAAGGGATGTTATTTAAAAATAATATTATTTGATATAAAAAAGATGGTTTTTCACCAAGTAAGAAAAAATATGTTAATAATCAAGAGACAATTACATTCCTAACAAAATCTAATAAATATACATTCAATTATAATGATATAAGAACTGAATATCTTTCGAAGAAGCGACTTTTGAATGCTAAAAACAAAGGGATAATTAAAAAAGGGAAACGATGAACACCTAATCCGAATGGTAAATTATGTACTGATATTTGAGAAATTCCGTCGGTTAGACATACGAATAAAGTTAACGGCAAGGTTGTGAAGACTAATCATCCAACACCGAAACCGAAAACAATGATTGAAAGAATAATAAAAGCAAGTTCTAATCCGGGTGATCTTGTTTTAGATTTATTTAGTGGTAGTGGTGTTACATCATTTGTAGCAAAAGAATTAAATAGAAATTTCATAGGATGTGAGTTAGATTCAGAATATGTTATGAAAATAAACATAAAATTACTAGATATAAACAAGCAGCAGCAAAAATAATTGTTATAATTTATAACTTATAAGGATTTTATGCAAAAGAATTATCAAGAGATTTATAAACATTTATCTAAATCACAAATACCGTTAGAAGATTTTAAAAAGACAAGGTTATTTAGTTATTTATCTAATTTAGGATACCAATTATCAAAATTCAAAAATATGAATCAAAAATCATTGTATTATATACACTTTACATCTTTTTGTAATATTTATCAGCCTAACAAAATAAGGTTAAGAAATGATTCGTTTTTAGATGATGTGATAAATAAAAAAGATTCTATTTTAGTAGCTGGATACCGTGAAAATAAAGATGTTTACTTAGTTTTTATGAGTAAATCATTTTTTGGTTATAACAAACAAGTATCTGTATCAAATTCATTTATTTTAATGGAATATAGTGATTTAAAAAATAAGATACTACCATTAAATTCGGATGTAATTTTGCCTTATTGAATTAAGAAAAATAAGCAATCAAAAATAAAATATTTATACTATGTAACATCGAATGACTTTGATGAAGAAATTTTTGATAATTTTAAAGAAACAGTTAATAAGATGAATTTTAATCCATATTCTGAAAATATGAAAATTCAAAATTCACTTATAAACAAAGGTCCAAAAATAAACCAAAATGAAGTCTTAAAAATTAGAAGTTTTTGAAATTATAAATGTGCCTTGATAAGCTCAAATTATGACTATAAATGCCCACTTGGTGAAAACATTGATATAGATAAATTAAATAATTACGGTTTATCTTATGTAGACATTCATCATATTGTTCCAAAATGATATTTTATTAAGTATTTTAAGGATAAAGGTGAAATAATTGATTGAAATATGATTCCATAGTAGCATAAATTTAATTCCATTGTGTGCTGCTTGTCATACAGGGATTCATAAGGGCTCTTCGAAAGAATCTATTAAAAAAGAACTTAGCTTTAAAATAATAAATGCACTTTATAGTAATTTATTTAGTAAAAATATACAAAGTGATTTTGATAGTTTTATTATCAAAAACACTGATATTAAAGAAATAAAAAAATTATTTGAAATTTATACGGATGAATTATGAAGAAATTAATTGTCTGGGATTTATTCGGTGGTGGTCAAAACTCAGTATTTAATGCAATAAATGAAGATAAATATTTAAAAGAAAAATTTGAAATATATACATGAGATATTACTGAACCTACTAGAAATAACCATTATAAATTAGATTTAGCATCAGATAATATAGTGCAATTATTTTGAAAATATCCTAAACCTGATATTATAGTTGCCAGTCCCTTATGTCAAAGTTTCAGTTGTGTTTTAGCAATGAAAGGTGGAGGAACTCCTTTTTGAAAACTAAACGAAACCAAGGATTATGTTTTAGAACGCAGTATAGAAGAATTTGAAAGATTAAAGGGAGGTTTTACTAAAAATTTAAAGGCAGATGTGCAACTTTTTATCAAACGTCTGGGTGAAAAATGTTTAAATAATACAATTGAATTAATAAAGTTTTATAAACCAAAATATTTTTATATTGAAAATCCTAAACAATCAATGATGTGAAAATATATACAATTTAACTGTAAAGATTTTCACAATGAAAATCATTACTTTAATGAAGCAAGCTATGGAAAATATGGTTTTCTAACAACTAAAGCAACTTATTTTTATAGCAATTTAAAATTAATTTTAAAAAAAGGAAGAATCGATCCACCTTATACGATACAAGAAATTAATGGTGAAAAGTATTATGTATTAAAAGATGATCACAACATTAAACTTAGACGCGATTTGGATAGTAGGATGTTAGGATTGGCTTCATTGAATCGGATGATTAAGGCTCGTAAAGTCAAAAGTGGTATGGGTGCAATGGATTTTGTGCAAAGATATAAAACACCTGTTCAAAAAAATAAAATGGTAAATGAACAAATATGTGAAGCAGGACCCGCTTCTGCCATACCTCATTCATTGATAATAGATATTTTTAATCAAATTTTAAATGATGTAGAAACAAAAGAGTAAGAAATACATTTAAAGGTATTAAAAATAAAAAAATGGAACAAATGTGGAAATAATTTTATTTATAGAATAAAAAAGTGAATTTTATTTGTAAATATTTAATATTTTAAAATTCTTTAATTATAATTATTTAGCCTTGTACCCCCAAGGTAAAAAATAATTCTCAAATTGTGTAAAGTTATTCATTTATGTCCTTTTGCTAGTAGCAAATAATATGATGATACAAAAAAACCAAGGAAACTTGGTTTTTTAAAATTTGTTTTGTGGTAAGAAAATGTGTCCATCAATGCTGGTAACATCGGATATTGCTATAAATGCATCGCTATCTATTTTTCGGACATCTTTTATAATTCGATTTACTTGTCTAAACAATGTAATTGATGTAACAACATCTAATAATTCATTTGAATAACCACCTTGTGCTTTAAACAAACTTACACCTGTAACAATTTTACGGTCAACTTTAATGATTTGAGCGATTTCTACTGCTTTTTTGAGTGAGTAAATTTCAACACGGACTAACTTAAATTTTGGATATAACTTATTTAAAACAATGATATAGACAATATTTGTTAAGATTGTTGCAACAAAATTCGGAGATAAATATAATTGAAATGATCACTTTAAGGAGTTTATTTGAGCAAGTTCATGACCAGAAATATTACCTGATTTTGATGCTGCTTCCAAAAGTAGTGAACCAGGCAATCATGAACCAATTAACACACCAATTAAAACAATTATAATGTTAATATTACCTGAAATAGAACCAAATGATTTTTGCTTAGTATTTGCATATCATTCACCAATAATCCCTGTAACTCCAGCAGTTCCACCGATTATCTGAATAATTGCAAAAATTCATGCAAGTAAAAATCCGTATATAATAGCAAAAACAAATAATGCAATAATATTTCCACCATCTTTTCAGGTTAGTGGGATTATCCCGCTTAATGGTTGCTGTCATTCAGAAAGTGATTTTTTAATTTCAGCATTTGAAAAATCACCAATTAAGTAGATTGAACCAATATTATGAATAAATCCTAATCCGAAGGAAACTAATGAAGAAACAACTAAAAAAATTACCGTTAAATTCGTAAATAATTTACCTATTTTTTTATAACCAAAAATAAATATCGGTATGCTTAGGATAATATAAGCTAATCAAAAGACAAATTGATCTAAAAAGTTGCGAATTCCTAGTGTAACACTTCCTTTTGGAAGCAAAACAATTAAAAGTTTTGATAAAGCTTGTCCAAAAGTTGCTAATCCAAAGTTATAAATTCCGACATTTTTAACTAAAAAAACCGAAATAACGCCAAAAAAGACAGCAGCAGCAATTGTAATTAAAACAAGTTTTCAAAAAGGTTTTTGTGAATAAAGCAAACTTAGTTTCAATCCGAAATTTGCCATTTTGGTTCTTTTATAAATGGTATTTTTTTTAACTAAACGAGTTTTTCTTTCGCTGGTTCCTGCTAGAATTTCTCCAATTTCTAATGTAAGTGTTTTTCGTGATATTTTTGAAATTAAACTATTATCATTTTCGGCTTTTTTGGTTTCTTCAAAAATTGGATCACAAATGCTGGTTTCATTTGTTACATTTTCTTTTTGAGTTTCTAACGAATCATTTTTGTTTTCTTGCATCAAACCTCCTTTTACATAGTAAAAAAATAACAAATTCTTGTTAAGTTTTTTATTAGAATAATTATATTCTTTTTAA